>JAADFU010000022.1 GCA_013152715.1 Calditrichota bacterium | reverse complement strand
GCTTTTGTAAATGCCGAATGCGTTCAGCGGTGTCCCCATGTTGTACAGCTCCACGGTGAATTGCAGCGAATCAAACGCAAAGTCGCGAACTTGCAATTGCTGGAATCCAAAGGAAAGAAAAATATCCGCTCCGCCGTCGATGTACTCGAATAAATTTTCGGGATCATAAACTTCCGCCTTGCTTTCAGGGGTAAAGGCTTTGATGCTAAGTAAATTTCCAGATAGAAGCAATCCCGGAAATAACGTGATCAATAAGATTGAAAGCCATTTTTTCATAAACCGCTCTGATCTAATTTTGTAGTTTCAAGTATTAAGTGCAACAGTTCATATTAAACTTTTCTTAAATTCATAAGTGGGAGTACTCTTGAATTTAAATCAGAAAGTCGGATTATTACTTCATCGTATGTTTTTCGCTTTTCACCAATTGAAAAAATTTCACAATTTCTTTTCTCTCTACAAACTGTTCTGTGATATATTTGTGCAAAATTGAATTAATCAAAGTTTGGTAAGGTATGCCCTGTTCCTGAGCTTTTTCTTTGAGCCTTTCCAGATGAAAATTAGATATTCTCAAGCTGATTGATCTGTTTTTTTTTGATGCCGCTAATATTCTTTCTATCTTTTTCTTATTTTCATCCGAAACAAGGACAAGATTATCTATCTCGTTCTCGATTGCTTTTTCTTCTTTAAGTAATTTGTGGGGCATTTTATTTCCCTCCGAATTTTTTATGAAATTTCCTGCTTGGAAAAGCTGTTTTTAGCACAATCTTATCTTTCTGATCCAGAATAAACGGCACAACCCAAGTATATTCATTAATTTCTAAAATGAAATAAAATTGATTTTCACGCGCCGGGTTTTCAAGGAGTGCCTTGTAATACCCATTTAGAATCATTTCGGCAATTTCGTCAAATGAAATCTGTCGGTTCAACTTTAGCCACTCATTTTTTTCTTTATCCCAGATAATATCCATGTCTAAATATAATGTTTTGTATATACAATGTCAATGATTAATTTAAAGATTTGAAGCCTTGTTTTTTCCTCTTATGAATTTATTCATCACTTTCTAACCCAAAATATCCTCTACTAATTCAGTAATTGGTCTCTTTATGAATGGAACAAATTTATCCTTCAGAATTTCACCCCGCTCCCCCGGCCGCGCCACCTGCTCCGCCACCCCCTCCGGCAGACGCACCGCCACCGGTTCCGGCCGCGCTCGCCATGGAAGTACTAATGCTGCTGATGAACGAGGACATCGATTTGGAAAATTCCATCGGGCTTGTGTGACCCAGAGAGGAATAATAGTACGGAAAATAATTTCTTGACGGATCCTCGACAGCAAATTTAATCAGCTCTTTGACCGCTTTCGCGCCGATGCCTAAGGCAATCGCCATGGCAAAGTAGCGGCTGAAATTAGATTGAATCGCCGAAGCGGATTTACGATATTCATATTTTTTCAAATATTTTTTCAGCGATTCCAAGCGCATTCGGATTGCTTTGGTTTCTTTGGTATAGCGCAAAATGAAAAATGAAGCGTCGGATAATACGAAGCCGCCGGCAATGCCGACGATGCCCCAGATGCTGAATTTGATTAATGTGAAAATGCCGACGCCAATTATTAACAGGCCAAAAAGAGCAATCGCTACCGTAGCCCAGATGCTCGGTTTGTCGTAGAAAGGTTTGTTTCCCCATTCCTGTTTCAGGTTTTTTCTCCACTGGCGGAACCATTTCATTACTTCCCTGCGATGCTTTCTAATTTCATCGGTATTGATTGAATTCTGTCCCCCGGCTAAATCGTTGAAAAAGAATTCGATGAACTCGCGGTCATGGGGAAGGAGTTCTCCCGATTCTTTTTCAAATTTTTCCCGATCGAGAGTTAAAGTTTGTGTTTTAAATTTGTATTTGAAAAACAATGCCTTGCGATCCTCGACTTTTTCGTCCATCTTTAGGTAACCACGCGCCGCTAAATCCAGCAGTGTGCCAGTGAGCGCGCCGGTCGTTAGCTGACCGTTGGAAATGATAAGATTTGCTGTGGCCGGAGACATGTTGTCGGGAATTTCCGAAGAAACGCGGCTCAAGCCGGGAATCGAATACGCTTTGCCGTAGCGGTTGTACAAATTGATGAACAGAATCGCGCCGATTATCACAAGCAGGATATTTAGTTGCTTTGCCTTTGGCGCGTATTTTTCTCGAAAATTTCTTTCCTGCATCGCTTTTTGACGCAGGCGATTGGCCTTTTCGGCAAAACCTCTTTCTTCTGCCATAATGAACATGCGGTAATTTTTATCGATTTTGACATTTGCCGCTGGAACCCATTCCGGCGGGAAAATAGCACGCACTTCAAAGAAATTTTTCTTTGGCAGCGGCGCTGCTTCAAAATGAATTTTTCCGTTGGCAAAATAGTAGAAACCGTTGAGCGACGTATGTAGCCAAGCGCGAACTTCTGTAGTGTCTGCCGCTTGCGGGAGCACAAGGTCCAATGAGACTCTTCCCACTCTTTTTGGCTTCTTCGCGGCAACAAACTTAAAGTAAAAATCCGCCACGTCCCGGTAGACTTTCACCGCATTTGCTAAACGATAGCGAATAGTGAACGTGCGCTTTTCGAAGCTGGCACGGTAAAACCATTTGACGTAGAATTTATTACTGGATTGAGTTATGAAGTAAGTGCCGGGTTCATGCGAGTTGCTCTCCCGATAAATTTCATTGCCCTCGGACAGAGAAAAATCAGTCACTTCCCCCAATTCCCGCAACGGCAATGAGTAATCTGCCCACTTGTAGTGACCGCGAAAATTGTAGGAGCGATTTTCTTTGATGTTCAGCGAACCGTCTTCATTTATTCGAGCCGCAATTTGGATTTCGTCAAGCGTGTAAAATTTGCTAACGGCAAAACTGGCGGAAAAACTCCATGCGAAAGCGATGAAAAAGAATACGAACATGACGAATAAATTTTGTTGGAATAATTTGCGATGCATTTTTTATCCTTTCTTTAATTATTGAAACGGGCGATTTTAATCCGAAAAGTGCGAATAGTTTTTATTAGACTTACTCGCATAGGCGGAGATTCTTTTTTTGAAAATGCCCATGCTGGCAGAGGCGCAAAGATTGCCAGAGAAACTGCTCATGCATGATACGTTTTCTCCGACGCATTTTCATAAAAAATTTTTCCGGCGCGTTGGATATGATCGATTACTCCTGGGTCGCTGATATGGTGAAACAAGGACACGTCAAAAGTGTAAGGCAGCAATAAATCGTCAATTTCGTCCAGGATACGATAGAGAACCTGATGCGTCAGTTCTTCTCCCCAACCAGAGTCAGGTCTATATCTGATCCAGTCCTGTAATTGCCCATAGCGCTCGAGCACAGATTTTATTTTTTCAATCGTCTCCTTTTTCAATCCAAAGAGATTTGTCATGTCGCTTTTTCCTTATTGCACATCATTTATCTCAATCAACTTGAAATTCAACTGGTTTTGTCCGGAAAATCGGGAAACAAATACGTCTGCTAAACTACTTTTGACTCCCTTTTTTGAGTGAGAAAACGATTAACTTTAATGCATTAAAAGCTAACAAAAAAAAAGTACTTTCGCAAGTGAAAAATATCGTCATTGAAAAAATCAGCGGAAAAAAATTCTCTCAAAAATATCTGACGGAAAATAACAAATCACTTGATAATTGAAATTGATATGCTTATATTTCTAATTAAACTGGAAAGAAAAAGTGAATCTGAAAAAATTCAATGGTCAAAAAAATATTAGTTTTTCTGACGCTGGCCCTTGTGCTCGTCGTTTTTTTTATTGTAAAAATTTACTCAGGATTACCGGACGATGATTTGATCGCCACTTTTTATCCTGAATCCACAGTGATTTCTTTTGCAAATTTTGATTGGTCGGAAGAACCTGTTGTGCTGGTGAGAAAATTTGTGCCGTTGCATCGCATTTCTCCGGCGCTGAGAAAAGCGGTGGTCATCAGCGAGGACGATACTTTTTTCAAGCATTCCGGCATCAACATGACGGAGTTGAAGCTCTCTTTTGCCGAAAATTTGAAGAAGAAACGCTTTGCGCGCGGGGGCAGCACCATCACCATGCAGCTTGCCAGAAATGCTTTCCTGACCAAAAATAAAAATTTGCTACGAAAATTCAAAGAGATCATTATCACCAAGCGCATCGAGAAAATTTGGCCCAAAAAGAAAATTTTGGAATTTTATCTCAATATTGTGGAATGGGGCCCCAACATCTACGGCGCTGAAGCAGCCGCACAATACTATTTTGGCAAATCTGCTGCTGAAGTAGATCTGGCGGAAGGTTCACTGTTAGCTGCGATTTTACCCAATCCGATCTATTACAATCCATTCAAAAATATGGCTGGCGCCAGAAGAAAACAAAAACGCGTATTAAGATTAATGCACATCGCCGGATTGGTGTCCACAGCCGAAATGAACGAGATTCTGAATACGAGGATTTATTTGCGTGGCCAGAAAAGCCACCAACAACATTTTTGGTACAAAAGGGCGTCTGTTTACGACTCTTTGACCATGTCTCCCAGAATTCCGGATAGTCTAAAGTCCGGCGCGGATACGTCGGGAATTATTTTTTTGCCAGAGGGATAGGATGAAAAAAAATAATTTTTTGAAATGGCTTTTTGTCTTTAATTTAATTCTGGGGATAAGTTTTCCTGTTTTTTTTAGGGATGGCTTTTGCCAAAATAGTGATCAGAAGCCCGATTCAATCGCCATTTTGCAAGCGCAGATTTTGCAATCTCCGGGCCAGCCGGAGTTAGCATTTCGCTTAGCAGAGCTTTATCTGCGCGAGGAAATGCTTGACCAGGCAGAGAAGCTTTTCCGATCGTTGTCTGAAATTGATTCTTTTAAAGTTCGCGCTCTGACCGGTCTCGGCAGGTCCCATTTTCAGCGCACGCCCAGCAAAATCATTCCTTTGGAGCGTCTGAAAGAATTGTTGAAAATTGACCACCGCTCCAAGGCATTGAAAAAATTCAGAGAAGCGTTGAAAATTAATCCGGACTACCTCCCGGCGCATTATTGGATGGGGCGGACCTATTTGCTGAAAGATGATGTTGAAAATTTGCAGAGAGCAAAAAAGGAATTTCTGTGGATTTTTGAGAAAAAAGCGGCTTATCGTGATTTAATTTATCAAATTGCTTATAATTATCAAAAATTGAAAGATTTTGATAATGCACTCAAATATTTCCAAAAAATCACCGAGCACGACTCAGATTTTGGCAGATCAAGAATTCGTATGGCAGAAGTCTATTTCGAAATCGGCGAGTACCGCAAGTGCAGCGATAATTATTTCCTGGGCATGGAAAAATTGACCGATCACGATATGCTGGATTATTTGTTCGATGAGCAGAAAATCCTTTTGACCAAGGAAGAAAAAAAAGAATTTGAGTCTGCACCTTACGCAGAAAAAAAACGTGTTTTCATCAAATTTTGGAAAAGCCGGGATCCGGATCCGAGCACGCCGGAAAACGAGCGGCTGATTGAGCACTTTCGTCGCGTGAAATTTGCTCGGGAAAATTTCCATTTCACAGCGCCGCCGTATTATGATGATCGGGGGCGAATTTACATCAAGTACGGCAAACCGGATGTGCGTTACAATTCTCCCATCGGAAATTTGCCGGTGAAAGATAATGAATCCTGGTCTTACGAATCGATACAGGATGGACTGGTTTTTGATTTTGTCGCTGACGGCGGGTACTATCGTCTGGCGCAGGATTTGACGGAAGCGGCAATGTCCGGCTACGGGTACAATCAGCGGCTGATTTTGGCGAATGAATTATATCAGGATCGCAGTCATATCAGCAAGACTTACTCCAGACTCGCCACCGGTTTTTCGCAGCAGAGATTGAATGACTACCACATTTCACGCAACGAAGCGCTGGACAAATATCCGGGCGAGCTCTTCCGCCCGGCAAATGAGAAAAAATTTCGCTTCCCTTTCATCACGCGCTGGTCCCAATTCAAAGGAGAAGGGGGTTTGACGCGTGTGGAATTTTACACTTCCTTTCCCGGCATGGCGCTGAAACTTAACCCGTTCGATGACAAACCGGAAAAGAACGTCGATTTTTATATTGAACTTGACGACACAGATTTTCGGACGATTTTGGACGAGCACAAACGACTGCGCTACAAAATTCGTAATCCGCAAAAATTGCGCGATCATCAATTTGTTTTTCAGGATAATTATTCATTGAAGCCGGAAATTTATCAGGCGGCTTTTGTGCTGACCGATGTGGAAACAGCCACCAAAGGGGTGAAGCGTCGGCAATTGCGCGTCAGAAATTTTTCGGGTGATTCCCTGATGGTGAGCAGTTTGCAGCTTTCAGCGGAAATCAAACCGAAAACTAAAAATTCCAACAAGACTTTTGTCAAAAATGATCTCGAAGTTGATCCCTACACTTTCAAGCGCGTAATGCGCAAAACGCCAATTTATCTCTATTTTGAAATTTACAATTTAAAAAAAGATGAGGACGGGAATACCCATTACAAAGTGGTTTACAAAATAGAGACCATCAAGCCGGAGCGTAGCTTCTGGCAAAAGACGTTTGGCGCGGTTGGGCGAATTTTTGGCGGCACCAAAAAAAGCTCCATTACGCTCTCCGGCGAACACATGGGAGACAGCAAGGATGCCGTTGAATTTATTGCATTCGATCTGAAAAATCTGGAGCGCGGTGAGCAAATTTTGCGTGTGACGGTAACGGATTTGATTTCCGGGGAATCGAAAAGCGATCAATTGGACATGATTTTGATTGAATAAAAAGGTTAGTGAAAAATGATAAGGATGGGCGATGCCCGGAGTAACTTCTAAAATATAAAAGGAGTTTGCATGGCAGAACAGAAGAAAAAAGGCGTGTTGAAATCATTTTCCAGTACCTATTGGATCGTTGTATTTTTTGAATTTATGGAGCGTGGTTCCTACTACGGCATGATGAGTGTTTTGTCGATCTATTTGACCGATATTTTGGGCTTCGCCAAAACAAGCGTCGGCTTGATCAAGGGGACGATTCAGCCGATTCTCTATTTTTTGCCCATCATCAGCGGCGCACTGGCAGATCGGTTTGGCTACCGCCGGACGCTGACGATTGCGTTTGCATTTTTGGGCGGCGGTTATTTTCTCACCAGTCAAATGACCTCGTACAGCGCGGTTTTCCTTGCGCTTTGTGTGATGGCGCTCGGCGCCGGAACATTCAAACCGATCATTTCCGGCTCCATTGCCCGGTTGACGGACAAAAGTAATAGCACGCTGGGATTTGGCATTTACTACTGGTCAATCAATTTGGGAGCTTTTTTGTTTCCGTTGATTTTGGTGCCTTTTTTGAAAAATAGTCCTGCGTTTGGCTGGCGCTGGGTGATTATTGCGTCGGCGTTGGGAACAGGCGCCATGATCATTCCCACGCTGCTTTTCTACAAAGACCCGCCGCGGGAAAAAGTTGAGAAATCAAAAGAATGGAATTTAATCAAAACCGTCGCTAATGCGTTTGAAATCATTTACAGCCCGTTTGTTTTGATTTACCAATACCTTCGCTCTTCAAAAGGTAAGGCGATTCTGGTTTACGCGATCACTGCGTTGCTGCTATTGCTTTCACTTTGGCAGTACGGACAGCGGAGTCCTGTCGTGGAAAAATTTGATCAAGTGACAGCGCTGGAGAACGGCGTGTCCGTGACTTTCAGCGTTAACCGCGATGTGATGAAAAAAACTCCGTTTTCAATAAAAAAGCAGCAGGCGATGCGGGTTAGCGATTATCAGCTCATTTTTGAAATCAAGCCGGATGCAGCGGCGCCGTCGAGTGTGAAGCCCATTCAGATCGATGGCAGAGATGTGCTGGTGACTATTACGAATCCCGAGGACGAGAATTTGCCGCAAATTATCCGTGAAAAATTAGCCAAAATCACGGACTTTTCGCCTGCTTTGACTGACTCTGTTTTGCGCCAGTTCAACAAGAACGCAGTGAATCGCGTTTTTGTTGATATTGCCAAACCTGACCGGTACGATCGATTCAAACAGTTGCTTTTTTCGGAACTGACGCAGAACGCGAACTTGGTGAATTTGTCACCCGAAACGACTGACCAGTTGTTTGAAATGGCGCTGAAAAAATCGACGCTGAGCGTGAAAGTAGCTCCTGCAAAAGATAGCAACTCCGCTTTCACAGTGCGTCAGATTTCTCCGCTGGAAACGGAAATTGTTTTGCACAAAACCGGTGAAAGCGACATCGCCTCGGTGAAAATTTTGGACAAAATTCGCGCCAATCCCAATTTTTCAATGGTTTCGCTTTCAAAATTAACTGATCTGCTGGGAAATGCCAAAGAGCGGTCATTTTTTACATTTTTCATCGTCTTGCTGTTCATCAGCAGTTTGATCATTTTAGCGATTCAGAAACGCTACCGCGAATCAGCGCCGTCGAAACGGCTCATTTACAATTTTGCGGCATCATTGATCATTGTCGGCGTACTCTGGCTCACTCCCGGGCTGGACACTTTCGGCAGAATCGTGAGCACGGTCATCTATTTCACAGTGCTGTCACTGTTCACCATCGAGACTGATGACCGGGCGAAATTCAAGGACAATTTCCGTTTTCTGCTGATGATTTTTATTTATTCCGGTTTTTGGATTATGTACTTTCAAATGTTCGATTCCGTGCTCTGGTACGTCAAAGCGTACGTGGATGCCACTTCACTGAACAATTTCGTCAACGGTTCACTGGCGAAAATCGGCGTGCACATCAATTGGTTTTTCGATGTGGAGCATGTCACCGTGATCAATGCGGGAACGATCATTTTGCTGCAGCTCATTGTCTCCAACATTGTGAAAAATACCAAAGCGCTGCCGACAATGGTCGTGGGCATTGCCATGGGAACCATCGGCATGGCGATTTTGGCGATTTCCACCAGCATCTGGGTGTTCATCGCCGGAATCATTATTTTTTCCGTCGGCGAGATGACAGCGCATCCGAAATTTATCAGCTACGTCGGCTTGATTGCTCCCAAGGATCGTGTGGCAACGTACATGGGCTACATTTTCCTCTACGGCGTGATCGGCAGCAGCATCGGCGCCATCCTCGGAGCCAACATGTACGTCCATTTCGTGGACAAGCTGAATCAACCGCGCACGCTGTGGCTTATTTTCAGCGGCATCGGCGTGGCGACGATTGTGGGGTTGCTGCTTTACAACAAATTTACGCCGCAGAAGTCTGATGCTTGAAAAAAATCCGGTTTGACCGAACGAAATAATTTTGCCCCTAAGCAAAAAAGATAGCGAAAAAATTTGCTTAGGGGCAAAAAAATTAGAGCTCTGAAAGAGAATATTAGTTCACACAAAGGCGCAAAGACACTACTGAAAAATATCCGAAAATCTTTGCGGCTTCGTGACTCCGTGTGAGTTCTT
>JAADFU010000021.1 GCA_013152715.1 Calditrichota bacterium | reverse complement strand
TTGGTGAAGGAGATTTTGAAAATATTGGCTTAACGCTTTTCACCTTGCGCAATGGGAAGCTGAACAGCAAAAAATATCCCAAACCCTACGCCGAAAAAATCATGATGGTCGGACCGGGACAGGTGACTCCATATCACTATCACTGGAATAAAATGGAAGACATCATCAACCGCGGCGGCGGCGACCTAATTTTTCATCTCTATTATGCCGACGAAAACGATGAATTTGCCGACGCGCCGGTGCACATAATCTGCGACGGAATCAAGCGCACAGTGAATCCCGGAGAAAAATTAATTCTCAAACCGGGCGAGAGCCTGACTGACTTTGCCACAGAAACTGTATCACGAATTTTATGCTGAAAACGGAAATGCGCTGGTAGGAGAAGTTTCCATGGTCAACGATGACAATGCCGACAATCGATTTTATCGCGATTTGCCGAGGTTTTCGGAGATCGAAGAAGACGTTCCACCAACCTATTTGTTGTGCAATGATTATGGGAGGTTTTTGCTTTGAGGCGCAGCTATTTCATGATTAGCGCTTTCAATAAATTGAACTATTTGCCATCTATCTCGTAGTTAAATAATACAAAAAAGCAGTAATTTTGTAGCAGCGCTTTCCTTTAAAATCAATTTTAGGAGGGGCAAAGAAATGCAAGTCATTGAACGGCAAATTCGTAATCTGGCAATACTCATGTTGGTCGCGCTCGTTGGCTGTGCGCCGCGCTATGCCCGTCAGCCCGATGGAAGAAAAGAAGCTGACGTTGTTCGGCGATCGCTTGGAATTCTGGATCGGATTGAACGACAGAATTATAGCCGGGAGACTTACCGCCTGTTTCAGGAAATTCGTTTTTATATTGGCACGCCCTATGTTTTTGGCGGAGAAGACAGACGAGGGTTGGATTGCTCGGGTTTTGTCAAGGTGATTTTCCGAGACGTTTTTGGCGTAAAGTTGCCGCATAATGCTTCGCAACAGTACGTCCGCAGCCAGCGGATTCCGCTCAGTCAACTCGCGATCGGCGATCTGGTTTTTTTTGACAACAGTTATTCCGGCAGAATCGATCACGTGGGTATTTATCTCGATGACGGGTATTTTGTTCATGCCAGCACGAGTTACGGCGTCGTGGTCTCTAATTTGAAAGAGACTTATTACCGCAGTCGCGTCAAAGATGCCGGCAGAGTTTTGCGGTGAGAAAACGCCGTTTAATCAGACTGCTGCTGAATTCTTCCATCTTTTAAAACAAAATAATTGGAAAATTTGCTTGCTTATTTCTGCAAAAAACACTATTTTGCCTGCCTGTAATTGAATTTTTTAAATAATAAATTTCATGGAGTTCTTACTAAAATGGCTGATAACGAATCGCTAAAAAATGAGTTTTCCCTGTTAGTGGAGATTATGACGAAGTTGCGCGCTGAAAATGGCTGCCCCTGGGATCGACAGCAAACTTACGAGTCGCTGCGGCAATACTTACTGGAAGAAACTTACGAAGTGCTGGAACTCATCGATCAGAAGCGGTACGATGACTTAAAATTTGAGTTGGGCGATCTGTTGTTGCAAGTGATTTTTCAATCTCAAATTGCTGAGGAAGAAAATCGCTTTTCTATCATCGATGTGCTGAAAAATATTAATGAGAAATTGATTTACCGCCATCCCAACGTATTCGGCGATGTGCAGATAAATTCGGCGGAAGAGCAGACAGTGAATTGGGAAAGATTGAAAAAAAAGAAAGATCGAGGCCGCTCAACAATAGCTGGCGTTCCGAAAACATTACCGGCGTTGCTGCGCGCTCATCGCATTCAGGCAAAAGCTGCTACTGTCGGCTTTGATTGGGAAAAAACCGATCAAGTTTGGGACAAAGTGGGAGAAGAAATTAAAGAATTGAAGGAGGCGGTGGCGGAGAACAGGCAAAATGAGATCGAGGAAGAATTTGGTGATTTGCTCTTTGCACTGGTCAATTTGTCTCGTTTTTTGCGCGTCAATCCCGAAGATGCGCTGCGCCAAGCCACGGAAAAATTTAGTTACCGTTTTCAACAAGTCGAATCCGAGGCGGAACGGCAGCATCGTTCATTGGATGAGATGACGTTGGACGAAATGGATCAGATCTGGGATGATGTGAAAAAAAATAATAGGCGTGATGAGTAATTTTTAGATTGAATGAGCAGTTGCAGATCATAATTTCCAAATAAAAACGGAGGCTTTATGGGAAAAAATTTGAGCCATGTTTTCAAAACTGTCGAGCAGGAAAAAATCGAGATGGTGGATTTGAAATTTATCGACCTTTTCGGCAGATGGCATCATTTGACGATTCCAGTGAGTCAGTTCAGCGAGCGAGTGTTTGAGAAAGGAGTGGCTTTTGACGGTTCGAGTGTTCCCGGTTTCAAAAAATTGGAGGCCGGAGACATGGTTTTGATTCCGGATCCCACAACAATGTGGATCGATCCGTTTTGGGACATGCCAACGCTCAGTTTTATTTGTTCGGCGTACGAAGCTGGTACGCTCGATTTATTTAAAAACGATCCGCGAAACATTGCCCACCGAGCGGAAGAATATTTGAAGTCCACCGGCATCGCGGATCAAAGTTTGTGGAGCCCGGAATTTGAATTTTACATTTTTGATCATATTACCTATGAGTTTGATATCAATTTGTCATGTTACAAGATCGATTCCGTGGAAGCAGATTGGAATACCGGCGCCAGTGAAGAGCAAAATTTAGGGCACAAAATTCCCCGGCAGGGGGGGTATCATGCCATTCCGCCGCTGGACAATTTGTACAACTTACGCGCGAAAATGGTGAAGAGTATCGAGGACAGCGGAATTCCGGTGAAATATCATCATCACGAAGTCGGCGGTCCTGGCCAGTCGGAAATTGAAATTCTCCATCATCCGTTGCTCAAAGCTGCGGATGTGACGAAATTGATAAAATACATCATTCGCATGGTTGCCAATCGCAACAATAAAACCGTGACTTTCATGCCCAAACCGCTGTACAACGAAGCGGGCAGCGGCATGCATATCCACATGAAACTATTCAAAAAGGGGAAGCCGTTATTTTACGATAAAAATGGTTACGCTGGCTTGAGTCAAACAGCGCTCTATTTCATCGGCGGTGTGCTCAAACACGGGCCGGCGTTGTTGGCGTTCACTAATCCCAGCACAAATTCCTACAAACGGCTCGTCCCCGGATTCGAGGCGCCAGTGAAGACAATTTTTGGCCTGGCAAATCGCAGCGCTGCCATTCGGATTCCCAAGTACGCGGACACGCCCGAGGAAAAACGGATTGAATTCCGCCCGCCAGACGCGACGAGCAATATTTATCTGGCGTTGACCGCGATGCTCATGGCTGGCATTGACGGAATTCGCAATAAGATCGATCCGGAAAAAGAAGGATTTGGCCCCTACGATGTGAATGTTTTTACTCTGCCAAAATCAAAACTGGATCGTATAAAATCTCTGCCAACGTCTTTGTTCGAGGCAATGGAAGCCTTGCGCAAGGATCACGATTTTTTACTGGAAGGGGATATTTTCTCCAGGGAACTGATCGAGCTGTGGATGGAGTATAAAATTAAGCGGGAATACGACGAAGTGCGGAACAGACCGCATCCCTATGAGATGAGTTTGTATTATGATTTGTAATTTGAGTTTTCGCGCTGGGTATGAGGCATTGGATTTGGCGTCTGGCATTTAGCATTTAGCTACTGTGTCTCGTGCTAAAATTAGTTTTGAGATTGTAATTTTTGGGCTGGAATTTATTTGGAGTCTGGAAATTGGGATCACGTCGCAGGCGGATGCGTCTCTGGTACATTTGGAAATTATCCAAATAAGGATTTCAGAAAGTAAATGAAAAAGAAAAAAATCAAAATTTTTGTCGATTTTGACGGTACGATTTCGATGACCGATGTCGGCGATGCGCTGTTTCAGAAATACGCTGACGCGGACTGGGACAAAATCGTGCAGGATTGGAAGGACGGAAAAATCAGCTCGCGGGAAGTTTTTACGCTGGGCTGCGAGAATACGCGCATTACGAAAGAGGAATTGTTCCGTTTCAGCGACGCGCAGAAAATCGATCCGTATTTCAAAATTTTTTTCAATCACTGTCGTCAAAAGAATTATCCCGTTACTGTGTTGAGTGATGGGCTGGATTTGTACATCAAAAGAATCCTGGCAAAAGAAGGGCTCGGCGACATCGAGGTGATCGCCAATGAGTTGACTTTCATCGCCGAAAATAAAATGCGTGTAGAATTTCCTTACTACGAAAAAGGTTGTCTGGTGTGCGGTAATTGCAAAGGTTACCAAATTCGTGAGCATCGGGAAGATGGCGAGTTGATCGTTTACGTGGGCGACGGCTATTCGGATCGCTGCGCAGTGCCCGAAGCAGATGTCCTGTTTGCCAAAGATGATTTGAAAAATTACTGTTTTGAAAATGGGATGTCTTTTCATGAATTTGATAATTTTAAAGATGTTCTGAATGAATTAAAAAATATCGAAAGAAAATTGAGCTAAACGGTGAAAATATGAAGCGATTTGTCATTTATGTCTTTGTCTTGATATTGGCTTCTTGCGCGGGTATGAAGCAGGCGCAACAGTTTTACGATCAAAAAAACTATCAGGCAGCGATTACTGAATGTCTGCGCGCCATTGAAAAAGATTCTTCCAACGCGGATGCGTTTTTGATTTTGGGGAAAAGTTACCGCGCAATGAGCAAAAACGATCAGGCGTTGTCTGCTTTGAAAACAGCCGAGAAAATCAAGCCCAATTCGAATCTCGCCGAAGAGGCGCAGGCTGAAATTATTGCCATTAAATTGGGAATTGGTAAGCAGGCGGCGAAAGAGGAAAATTTTAACCGCGCTTTTTCCGAATACAAGGAAATCCTGGCGATGGATTCGACTAATTTCGAGGCGAATTTTTATCTCGCACAGGCTTACGCCGCGAATGGTTGGTTGAAAAAAGCGAAAATATTTTATCTGAAAGCGTTAGCTATCGACTCCTCAAATGGGCAGGCAAAAAGTGCGCTGGCGCGCGCTGACAGCTTGATGCGCCTCGCTGATGCGAATTTTCAAAAAGGGAAAAAATATTATTTGCGCGGGAAAAATATTTCAGCGTCAAAATATCTAAAACGTGCGATTAATTTGCAGCGTGACCACAGCGAGGCGAATTATTATTATCACATGGCGCAGGGAAAAATTTTGTTCCGCAAAGGCAGCAAATCCGCCTTGTGGGACGCCATCGAGCATTTCGGCAAGGCGATGATGATTCACGAGGAATTCGCAGCGCCCCATTTTTATATGGCGCAGGCGTACGAAAAAAAGGACCGCAATGAATTCGACAATGCGATTAGCGAGTACAAGCTGGCATTGGAGAAAGAGCCGTCTGGTAAATACGCGAAAAAATGCAAGCGGAAAATCCGCGAGCTCACTGCCCGGCGGAATAAGTTGAGAAGATTTTGGGGGAAGTAGTTCTTGGGCAGCGAACAAAACGAACAAAACGAACAAGCGAACAAAACGAACAACAACGAACTGATTTTTTTAATTTTGATAAATTGGGAATGAATGGATTTATTCGATAAAAAAGCATCTGCTCGCACAACTCCGCCGCTCGCTGAGCGAATGCGTCCGAAATCATTGGCGGAGTTCATCGGTCAATCTCATTTGGTGGGCGAGGGAAAAGTGCTGCGCCGCGCCATTGAAAATGACCAGTTGGTGTCGATGATTTTCTGGGGACCTCCCGGCGTGGGTAAAACAACGCTGGCGCGGATCATAGCTCAGGAGACGCAATCGGAATTTTTTGCCATCAGCGCCGTGACTGCCGGAGTGCAGGATGTGCGCAAAATAATCGAAAAGGCAAGTTTCAATCGCCAGCATTTGCAAAAACACACGATTCTGTTCATCGATGAAATTCATCGTTTCAACAAAGCCCAGCAGGACGCATTACTGCACAGTGTGGAGGACGGCACGATTTTGCTCATTGGCGCCACGACGGAAAACCCGTCTTTTGAAGTCATTTCGCCGCTGCTGTCCCGAGCCAGAGTGTACACGCTGACGCCTTTTTCCGAGGAAGAAATTGGCCAGATCATTGGCCGCGCTGTTCAGGAAGATTCGATTTTGAAAGAACAGAAAATCTCACTGGCTGAAGATGCCCGCCAGATTTTGATCCATTTTGCCGCCGGGGATGCGCGCATTGCGTTGAATGCTATCGAATTGGCGGCACAGCAAGTTCCGGTTGCAGAGGACGGAACCCGCCTCATCACCGCGGAAATGCTGCAGGAAGTTTTGCAGCAGCGAACTTTGTTGTACGATAAAAAAGGCGACTATCACTACGATTTGATTTCCGCTTTCATTAAAAGCATTCGCGGCAGCGACCCGGACGCAGCGGTTTATTGGATGGCGCGCATGTTGGACGGCGGCGAAGATCCAAAATTTATCGCCCGGCGTCTGATAATTTTAGCGTCCGAAGATATCGGGAATGCTCATCCGCACGCGCTGGTCGTGGCGACGAGCGCGTTCTCGGCAGTGGATTACATCGGCATGCCCGAAGCGCGGATTATTTTAGCGCAAGCCGCGACTTATCTGGCATCTGTTCCGAAAAGCAATGCCGCGTACAAAGCGATAAACGAAGCTCTCGGAGATGTGAAAAATTCACCGCCGGAGCCGGTGCCGCTGCATCTGCGCAATGCACCGACAAAGCTGATGGAACAGCAGGGCTACGGTAAAGATTACAAATATCCGCATGATTTTCCGGAGCATTTTGTCGAGGAAAATTATTTGCCCGAAGGAAAGAAGGACAAAATTTATTATCGGCCAACGGATTTAGGGTACGAAAAAACGCTGCGGGAAAGATTAAGCAGATTATGGAAAAAGAGAAAGAAAGAAGATTTATAAGTAAAAATTTTTTGACAAAACCATTACTGACAATACCATTAGAAAAATTATTTAAAAAATTTAGCGATTTGATTTTATGCCAATTCAAATCAGTCAAGCGGTTAAGCCTGTTTCGGATAAGGATTTTCATTTGCTTGATTACAAAGTCATGGGAATTATTTTCTCTATTCACAGAGAATTTGGCAGGTTTTGGAATGAGAAAATTTATCAAAATGAATTATTGCATCGATGTCGGAAATTTGGTACTGTCGGTAATGGTTTTGCCCAATAAATAACGAAAAAATCTCCAAATATGCGCGCAGAAATGAAAATTAAAATCAATTTTTTCAAGTTAACAATATTAATGTATTTGTTCCCGGCTTTGTGGATAATCACCACAGTACGTGTTATTGCCCAAACCGGCGATGAAGTGTTTCCGCATCCGCTGCAAATCAGCGTACAGGATACGACCGTTCAGGCAGATACGGTTTCGGTGAAAAAAGATTCTGCGGAAGCGAAAAAGACGTCCACAGGTCTGGATACCACGCTTTTTTACAAGGCAGAAATCGTAGAGTTCGATCCTGACAGCAATAAAATTTACCTGACCGGCAAAGCGGATGTGAAGTATCAGACCACGCATTTGCAAGCCGGGAAAATTGTTGTCGATTGGGACAATAACTTGATCACTGCGGAGGGAGTTCCTGACACAGTTTACAAACCAACAGCCAATGGCCAGGATTCGGTAATGGAAGTGGCAATGAAAGATTTGCCTGTCCTCACCGAAGCCGGCGATGTGATGAACGGCGAAAAAATGATCTACAATTACAAATCCGGCAAAGGCCGCGTAATCAAAGGCAGAACCGAATTTGAGGGTGGCTATTATATGGGACAGTCTGTGAAACGAATCAGCCCCCAGGTGATCAATTTGTCCGGCGGCTATTTTACGACCTGCGACATCAAAGATCACCCTCACTACCATTTTCAAAGTCGGCGGATTAAATTGATTGTGGACGACAAGGTGATCGCCAAACCAGTCGTGCTTTATTTCGGGCATGTGCCTTTGGCAGCGCTGCCTTTTGCTGTTTTTCCGACAAAAAAAGGTCGCCACTCGGGTTTGATCATTCCGACTTACGGCGAGAGCTCTTCAGAAGGGCGGTTTATTCGCGGACTCGGCTATTACTGGGCGCCGAACGATTATTTCGATTCCAGCTTGAAACTCGACTATTTCGACCGCAGCGGGGTTATTTTTCGCGGTGACATCAATTACGCCTTGCGTTACATTTTGAACGGCAGAATTTCCGGTTCTTTCACTAAAAAGAATTTCATCACCGGGCTGAAGCAGCAGCGTTGGGATCTTTTGATTTCTCACCGTCATGTCATTGATCCGAACACCAGCTTTCAGGTCAGCGGCAGTTTTGTCAGCGACAATAGTTTTTATCGCGATTACAGTTCCAATTTCAATACGCGCCTCAATCGCCAGATTCGTTCCAATGCCACTTTTTCCAAGAGGTGGCCCGAAAAAGGAATGAGTTTGAGTGCTAACATGTCGCAGGTGAGAGATATTGAAGCCGGAACTCTTACGCGCACATTTCCGCAGCTTCGCTTCAGCCTCTCACAGCGGTCATTATTCGGAGGTTCAAAGTCGAGAAGTTCCAGTCGATTCGGCGGAGGAAATAAAAATGAGACGCGTCGCTGGTACGAGTCCATCTATTTTTCCTACAATTCCAATTTGTACAATCGCGTCACACGCGGCGGCAGCTACGGCGAACGCACCAGCCGCTACATCAACCACGGCGTTTCTTTGAGCATGAACACGCCGCAGAAATTGTTCGGCTGGCTGACACTGGGGCAGTCTTTCAGTTATCAGGAGCGCTGGTACGATCAATTTCTGAAAAATACATTCGACCCGGAGACGAATTCCGTCGTCACCGATACGGTGGCAGGATTTGCCGCGCGGCGTACATTTTCCCACAGTTTGCATGCTTCGACGAACATTTACGGCATGTTCACTCCGAATATCGGAAAATTGAAAGCGCTGCGGCACGTGGTTTCGCCGAGTCTCTCTTTCGGCTATCAGCCCAATTTTTCCGATGAAAAATGGGGTTACGTGGACACTTTTTATGACACGACCGGCAAACTCATTCGCGCGCAGCGGTTCATGGACGGCGTTTCCAGCGGAGGCAGCAAAAGTTTGTCCTTCAGCGTACGCAATCTTTTTCAGGCGAAAATTGCTGACGGCGAGAAAGAGAAAAAATTGGATCTGTTCACGATAAATTTTAGTTCAGCCTACAATTTTGAAGCGGATTCGCTGCGATTTTCCAATTTAAGCACTTCGTTCATCTCCTCGGTCGCCAGGAATCTCAACATCAGCGCTTCCGCAAGTCACAGTTTTTACAAATACGATCCGGTTTCCGGAAGAACGGTGAATAAATTGCTGCTGAAAGACTGGGACTCGGTGAAGAAATTCAAATTTTTGCGATTGAATAATTTTCGTTTTTCTGCCACGCTACGATTGCAGGGCAGAAAAAAAGATAGCGGGGAAAAAAAGTCCGCTGTGAAAGAGGAACAGCAGTTTTTCGATCCGGTCACCGGTGAGCCGGTTTCTGAACAGGAATATTATGACCGTCTCTACCAACCAGGCGGCGACCGCTTTGACGTCAATGACCGCTTTTCCGGACTGGATATTCCCTGGCGCATGTCGCTGGCGCTGAGTTTTTCGCTCAACAATTACAATCCAAACCATCCGGTGAAAAATTACTATCTGGATATTAGGGGTATGGAAGTACAACTCACGAAAAACTGGAAAATCAGCTACAGCGCTCATTACGATTTGCGCACCAAGCAGGTGGTGAATCATTCTTTTACTTTTTACCGCAATCTGCATTG
>JAADFU010000020.1 GCA_013152715.1 Calditrichota bacterium | reverse complement strand
TAGATTCCATTGAGGGCGGTCTTTCTTTCCACTGTATTTATCTTCCCGAAGATTTGGAATTATCCGTTGACCTGACGCTTCAAGACAACACGCTCATTTTTCAACTTTCGGCAGATTCGCTTTCTGATTTAAATGAAGAAATACTTTTTCCCGCGCCGATTCTCTCCAATGCCGGAGATTTTTTCATTGTTCCAAGAGCGTCGGGAGTGATTTTGCCCGTAACTCATCAGTACCCATTCTGGGATTTTCGTTTTTGGGGATATAAATCCACCATGGCATTTGTTGGCGTGACGAATTTAACTTCCGGCTACATGATCACCACTGACGATCCATGGGATACAGGTGTCGAATTTGTTAAAAATGAAATGCAAAATTATTATAATTTGCAGCTTTACCATGCGCCGAGCAAGGGGAAATTTGCTTATCCGAGAAAATTTTATTTGACGTTTGTGCATGACAACGGCTACGTGGAAATGTGTCAGTGGTACCGCCGGCATGTCCAACAATTGCGTCCGGTGAAGACTTTTTCGGAAAAAATCTCAGAAAATCCTGATGTGGAAAAATTAAAAGGCGCAGTGGATTTTTGGGCGCTGGAATGGCAGTTCAGAACTGAAATGTTTCTTGATTCTCTGAAAAATTACGGCGTGGACAGGGCGATTATTTCTTTAGGCGGCGGCTGGTATCAGCCGGAATCTTTCGCCGAACTCATCGATAGCATTAACGCGCGCGGACTTCTTTCCAGCCGTTACGACATTTATACTGATGTCTGGCCTCCGACTCATCCGGAATATCCCTGGTATCGCACTGAAGGTTATCCCGAAGATGTCGTTGTAGATGCTGATGGCTCGCTGCACGAAGGCTGGCTTGCCTATCTCAGCGACGGTTCGCCATTTCAGGGATACTATACTTGTTCATCCACTCATTTGAAATATGCGGAACAATGGATTCCGCCGGAGCTTTCCACAGAGCATTACAATTGTCGTTTCATTGACGTGGAAACCGCATCTACTTTAATGGAATGCTACTCTCCGATTCATCCTGCGACCCGACATGATGATGCCGTTAACCGAACTAATCTTTTAGATAAAATTAAAAACGATTTTCATTTGGTATTAGGAAGCGAGGAAGCGCGAGATTTTACATTTTCCGATGTGGATTTTGGCGAAGGAACCATGACCATCACTCCGGCTGAAAATGCCGGCTACGACTGGGCAACACCAACAGATTCGCCCGGAGATTATTTCATCGATTACAACATGAATCCGGCAGTGCGAATTCCGCTGCACCAGCTTGTTTTCCACGACGTGCATGTGGCGACCTGGTACACCGGCGATGGCGTTTCCAAAGTTCCGAATTTCTGGGACGAAAAAGATTTGTTCAATATTTTGTATGCATCCATGCCGCTGTTCATGCCGCCCAGCCTTACCTACTGGCAGCAAAACAGAGAAAAATTTCTCACCAGTTATCATCTCGTCAGTGCGGTTTTTCGCAGCGCAGGATTTGCTAAAATGACTAATCATGAAATGCTCTCGTCCGACTGGAAAGTACAAAAAACAGCTTTCGATAATGGCTGGCAGGTCATAGCTAATTTCGGAGATGATGATTTTTCGTACAATGAAACAGATATTCCCCCGAAAGGTTTTTACGCCACAAATGGCACTGAAGAAGTGTTCAGGAAAACAATTCAGGGAAAGACAATTTCATGCGTTCGCTTGAAAAATAGATTTTTTCTCAATCCTTATGGCGAAGAAATTGCGCTGGATGGCGTGCGTACCAGCGGTGCTGTCTGGATTAGGAAAAACGAGCATTCTCTGGATTTGGCATTTATCGGAGACCAGAATTTTGTGGACATTAATCCGTTACTCTTACCCTGGGACGGATTCGGCTCTTTTCAGGTTTTTGACAAAACTGATTTTCGCCAAATTCCGACAATTGATCTGTCGGACGGCTGGGTCAGAATACCAAAATGGAACACCGATCGTTTTTATGTCATTCAATTTCAGCAGACGGGAGTGAATAAAAACAGGGAGGTTGCCAAAGACTACCGTTTGAAAATCCACCCCAATCCGGCGAATTCAATGGTGGCGATAAATTTCTCGCTGAAAAAGTCCGAAGTTATTTCACTTGAGGTGTTTAATCTGCTGGGACAGCGAGTCCGAACTCTCGCTGACGAAAAATTCGCCGCCGGCAATCAGCGCATTGTGTGGAATGGCAATTTTTCCAATGGCAGAACTGCTGACTCGGGGATTTATTTCCTTCTTTTGAAAACAACGTCTTTTTCTCAGGTGAAGAAAATCGCATTGATCAAATAGGCCTGGAAAATAGAATCACTATAGTTCAACTTTTTGAACAACAAAAATCTCAATTTTGTTAAAGAAAATAGGGACACTATGAAAATTATCACTATTTTGGGAATCGTTTTGCTCGTCGCCGTTTCGATTTTTTACTACTGCGACGTAGATCACGGACTGGCGCCGCTGCCGGGGAAATTAGTGGCAACGGTCTATTTCCGCGGAGAAGCGCCACAAAACACTGAAGGTGTTTATCTGGTTGTTATGCCCAAATTTCCGCCGCATGCAATTAACGAGCTTTACATGAGCCCGAACAGTCTGCCCATTGACAAAGACACGGTAGTTACGGAAATGGATTTGCCTTTTGACCACTACGAAGCCGTTAGCCTGTGGTGGTACAGCACTGAAACCAAGTCTAATTTGGCGGACATTTTAGCCTTGCCGCTTGACGCAGGGAATAATTTTTTGCCGCTTTCTTTCGATATCACGGAAGAAAATCCCATAGATACGGTTAAAATTTACGCCAGTTGGACTCGTGTTGACCGGGACGCTGCGATTGAGGGTACTATTTATTTTAATGGTCCGTTTCCTCCCAACACCCTGGCAACGGCGGTGGCGGCTTACAAATACAAACCCGAGGAAAACGTCCATTACCTCGTTTGGCTGAAATCCATTGATTTTTCCATTGATAGCAATCCTTATCATTATCGGCTACCCCTACGACATGGAACGGTAAATTACATCGCTGTTTTTTGGCTGCCGGAAAAGGCTAATTTGACCGATTTCCGCACCCTCGGTTTTTATCACGATCCGGACAATCCGGATCAGCCGGGAAAATTGTCCATCGGAAACAACGAGACTGTTTCGGGAATTGATATTTACGCTGATTGGTCGGCTGCGAAGCCTTAAATTTGACGAGTTGTGAGAATAGCGTTATCTTTGTCGACTCTGTATCAATTTTTCAAATTTTAGCAAAAATTGAAAATCTCATATTCAATAATACACCAAAATGGAAAAAAGAATTAGTCAGGAAAATGAGTGAAATGAAAAGAACGCTAATTTTTGTCATTCTGATTTTGTTCTTTCCGGCGCTCGCTTTTTCCAGAGGCGTGATTCGCGGAACGGTTGTGGACGCTCAGAAGGGAACGCCTCTGCCTGGCGCAAATGTGCAAATTTTGGGCACACTGTTCGGCGCCAGCACGAATCTTGAAGGAAGATTTATCATCGAAAATATTCCGCCGGGCAATTACGATTTGAGAATTTCCATGATCGGCTATCGTTCTCAGACGAAAAAAAATATTTATGCTGGGCCAGGGAAAGAAGTGACACTGAATGTAAAATTGAAAGAGACGCCCATCGAATTTGATCCGATCGTGATTTCCGCCGGAAAAGTGAAACAGCGTCTCGACCAGGCGCCGGTGTCGCTGTCTGTTGTGACGGCAAAGGATATCGCCCGGCGCAACGCAACGAATTTGATCGAATCGCTGGAAACGGCACCCGGCGTAAATTTTATCGGCGATCAAATCAATATTCGCGGTTCCACAGGTTACACTTTCGGCGCCGGAAACAAAGTGCTGCTGTTGCTCGATGGCGTGCCGGTTTACGCGGCGGACACCGGCGAATTCAACTGGGACATGTTGCCGCCGCTGGACATCGAGCAGATCGAAATTCTCAAGGGCGCCGGTTCCACGCTCTGGGGCGCTTCGGCTCTCGGCGGCGTGGTCAATGTGATTACAAAATCGCCGTCTCCGGAAGGAAAATTCATGTTTTCATCCATCTTTGGCAAATACGACCACCCTTATTACGAAGAATGGTACTGGACAAATCATGAGCGCCTTTTTTATTCCAGATTTGATCTCAGTTACAGTAAAAAATTTGGCCCTTTTGGTATGCGCGTTTCTGCGGGAAGATTTGTCTCGACCGGCTATCAGCAATTGGGTGCTTTTGAAAAATATAATTTGACGGGTAAATTCGATTACGTTTTTGCTAACAAAATAAAATGGACCGGTTACGCGGCGTACAGTTACATCGACCGCGGATTTTTCGTCCAGTGGAAGGGACAAAACGACCCCTACGAAGTGGACGAAAGCAATCTGGATAATTACGCGACGACAAACCAACTCAATTTGTACGCTAAATTAGCGATCCCGCTGTCGCCGCGGTTTGGGTTGAATTTTCGCGCGTCCATGGTGCGCACGCTGATGGGAAATCAGTTCGGCGGAAACGCCGGATTTAATCCTGCCTACGGCGAAGGCCTGGAATTCCAGGCGGATTGGATTCCTCGGTACGGGCACATGGTCACTTTTGGCGTACAATATCAGCACGACGCGGGCAGCAACAAATATTTTGGCAATCATCGCGGTTATTCTCTAGGCCCGTTCATTCAAGACGAATGGAAATTGAGAAAAAATTTGCGGTTGACAACCGGCCTGCGCTACGACCGCTATCAACTCATCGGCGGGCTGAAAGAAGATTTGTTTAGTCCGCGTCTGGGAATTAACTGGCAACCGTTTGAAACAACGACGTTGCGTGCTTCTGCCGGCAGCGGATTTCGCGCGGCTACAATCGTCGAGCGGTTTCTGGAATTGAGCATCATGAATTTCAAAATTATTTCCAATCCGGATTTGAAAGCGGAAAGTTCCTGGGCCTTCGATGTAGGATTTCGGCAATATTTCACAGAAGATTGGAACATCGACGTCTCATTTTTTGATAACGAATATTGGCGCATGATCGAAGCACATCTGGATTTGATTCGCGGGCAGGTGCAATTTCGCAACATCACCCGAGCGAGAATTCAGGGCATCGAGGCGACTACTAATTTTAATTTTCCTTTTTCCGTTTCCAAACAAAAATTTGATTTCAATAGCCAGATCAGTATTACAGCGATGAATCACGAAGATTTGAAATGGCACGAGCCCCTCACGTATCGACCGAAATTATTGGCTACAATCAAAACTTCGTTCGGGTGGCGCGGTTTGCAATTGCAGGTGGATTATCGCTACGCTTCCAAAATCGCCGAAGTGCAAATTTACCCCATCAATGATCGCGTGCCGATGAAATTCTGGGATGTGCGCTTGTCGCTGGACGCGCGAAAAATTACGCTACAAGCGAGCGTGAAAAATCTGCTGCAGTACAATTACGCGCCAATGGAGAGCAATCTGATGCAGCCAAGAACTTTCATCTTGGGAGTGCAAGGGAATTTTTAACGGGGAAGTTTTTCGGTAAAAATGCAGAAACCCGATTTTTTAGAAAAATCGGGTTTTTTGCTAATCAAGGAAAAACTAATTCAAATCCATTCGCAAATGATCTTCCAAGTCCGAAGTGTCAATTAAAAAATCATCGTCCGCGTCATCTTCGGGTGTGCCGTTGGAATCTTTTTCCGGCGGCTTTGGCGCCGCAGGCTTGTTCTTTTTCGCGCCGTCCTGATCCAGCAGCAAACTCATCTGCTCAATGACTTGCTGCGCGTCATCGATAGCGACAGTGTAGCCGGAAATCATGCCTTCCATGATCAGCGGCACTTTTTTCATCAAATTTAAAAATCCGGCATGAAACGCCAGCCGATCCGAAACAATCAGGTCAAACAAATCTGCGATGAACGTTGCGAAATCTTCCACCGGCTTGTTGGCGTAAAGCTGGGCGGCGCTTTTGATGCCGCTCGCTGCATTTTTGATGTTGCGCAATGCATGAGTGTCGCTGGGGCTCATCGTTAAAATCGCAATCGCCTCGCGCATAATATTCAGATCACCCTTGATATCGTCTTCGAAAATTTGGTGAAAAACATTTTTGTTCGGTTTCTCTTTTTTCTCGGCGCCATTTATTGCCACGGATTGGGCAGAAGTATCGGCGGTGGCGTTCAGAATCTCGGTTGGACTTTTGGCGGCTTTAGGGACTGAAACGGAAATTTGCGCTTTCCGCTTGTTTTGCGCCGACGGATCTAATCCGGTGGCGATAATGAGCACTTTAATTTTATTTTTGATATCAGGATTGATGCTGGCGCCCCAGACAATTTTGGCGTTGGGGTCCAATTTTCGGGAAATTGCGACCATGATATTTCTGGCGTCGCTGATAGTCAGAGAGTCGTCGCCCTCAATGTGCAACAGGGCGCTTTTGGCTCCGGTAATGTCAATGTCGAGAAGGGGATTGCTAATGGCCAGCCTGACGGAGTCTTCAACTCTATTTTCCGCGTCGCTTTCGCCGATGCCAATCATTGCCGTATCGCCGTTTTTCATGATTGTCTTGACGTCGGCGAAATCCAGATTTACGAGCCCTTTTTTGGTGATCAACTCGGTGATTCCTTTTACCGCGTTGACGAGAATTTCGTCAGCGACTTTAAAGGCGGCGTTTATCGGCAAATCAGGGACTAATTCGAGTAAGCGATCATTTTTAATGACAATGACAGTATCCGCGTTTTTGCGTAATTTTTCTAAACCGCCGCTGGCATTGTCATTTTTAAGCGTGCCTTCGTCTGTGAAAGGCATTGTTACGACAGCGATGGTGAGCGTTTCCAGACTGCGAGCGATTTCTGCAATGACCGGCGCCGAGCCCGTTCCTGTTCCGCCGCCGAGGCCGCAAGTGACAAAAACAATGTCCGCGCCCTTCAGAAAAGCCTTAATTTCTTCCTCGTTTTCTCTGGCAGCTTCTTCTCCGATCTGCGGGTCACTTCCGGCGCCCAAGCCGCGGGTGACAGTTTTTCCAATGAGCAATTTATTTTCTGATTTTGTGAACAACAAATCCTGAGCGTCCGTGTTCACGGCGACGGTTTCAATCCCCTGGATGTCAATTTCTTTCAATCGGGAGATAGTGTTATTTCCAGCACCGCCAGTCCCCACAACCTTGATGACGGTCTGGTGCATTTTAATGAGATTTTCCAGTTCTTCGTCGTTAGTTTTTGGTTTTGTCTGCCTGTCCTTAAAAATGCCGCCTTTGCCCATTCCATTGTCCTCGTTTATTTTTTCTCTTGCTAACCGCTATGAAGACGCTAATTGTGTTTGTTCGATCACCTTGACCGTGTGCGCGTAATATCGTTTCAAGTCAGAAAGAATGTCGATGAGTATTGCCTCATGGCTTTCGTCGTCCGGATTGTAAGAAATTAAATGCTTGACTCCTTTGGCGATAGACGCCAAAAATCCAGTTGGAATTTTCAATTCAGCCGCGCTCACATTAATACAAATGGACTCCACCAATTCTGGGAAGAAGGCGAGTTTGTGCAAATTGAGCTTTCGGGCAAGATGCTTCAGAGAGGCGCTCGCCAACTCAATGTCTTCGATGCGCTGCGCATGCCGATGGTAGTCTTCTTTGAGTAATTTCAAAGAATCAAAAATTATTTTCGCCATTGGTTTTGCCTGTTGGGCAAAAGTCTGATGCGCCTCCCGCTCTGTCGCGCCTTTGAGCGACTGATAGTCGATGGGGGGCGTCGGTGTTTTGTCCGAATCGTCGTGTTTCGTTTTGTCGGGTTCACGCGTTTGCGGAAGATTGACGGAAAGACTCACGTCTTTGATCAGGTTTATTACTTCTTCGCTATCTTCGCCGGGCAGCGCAAAATGAATTTCCTCCTCATCGTCAAGAGAAGGCTGGCTTGTTTCGTTGCTTTCTGCTGTATTTTCTGGCTCGGCTTCAGGCTCAGATTGCGGAGTAATCATTGTGTTGTATTCGACCTGGCTATCTTTCCAGGCTGCGTCCGGTTTGTCTTCCGGCGTTTTTTCAACGGGCGGATCAAATTTGCCGCGCCTGATAGCGTCGAGAAATTCATGCAGTCCATTGGAGTTAGGTTTAGCGACGGAGTTAACGATCTGGACGCGCGCCGCCTGCAATAAATTGTAGTCATTTTTGCTAAAGAGATGCGTCGGTTGTGAAACTCTATCCAAAAAAGCTAATGTCTCTTGACAGATTTGTTTGACATTGACGTAATCGTGGAAGTTTGCCAGTTCAAGAATTTTCTGAAAAATTTCCTGCACGGATTGCAGATAAGCAGCTTGCGTGTCTTTCGCGCGAATTTCTTGAAAATCTGTGTTTATCGGTTCAAGCGTACTTTTCAGCTCTTCTCCGAAAAATTTTCTAAAAGCGTTATTTTCTTTCTGATGCGTCTTTTCGCGCTTTTCCGCTAGCGCTGAATTGTCAAACAGCGAAATGGGATTTTTATCCAGCAGAAGATTGTCGATGTCTCCTGCGTCCAGATATGTGTCCGAAGCGTTTGTGTTTTCCAGCAAATTAAACAAACTCTCTTTTAATTTAATATAAGCGCGCAAGTAATTATGAAATGAAGGATTAGATAACCGGCGCTTCCATTGAGCAAAGGTTTTGGCGGCTAATTCTGAAATGAATTTTTTGGTGTCTTCTTTGTCCAATTGTTCTAATCGAATCGTAATCAGTTCATTTTCCAGCGAAGAATAAACATCTTCAAACCCTTTGAGTTGACTTACTTCCTTGAGGACGCCATTGGCGTTGTTTGCTCGGCTTAACAAAAATAACAAGCTACCCATCAATTCGATGGCTCGCGCGTCAGCGGTCTTTTTAGGGAGCGGTTTGTGACGGAGCAGTTTTTCAAATGTGTGATAAAAATAGCTTTTTGGGTTGAAGAACAACTTGATCAGTTCTTCGACAAATTCGCGCCCCAGAGATGATTTGTTTTGTGTTGTCATCGTTGCCTCTACTCGGATGTCATTTACACTCATTTGTCAATGGAGAACAAGCGCAATGGTTGCGTTGAATTTGAAAAGAAAAAAGCAGAGAATCGTTGAAAATTTCAACAGATTCTCCTTGCTTTTGGCAATCCAAAGTTTTTCTTTCCTATTGTCGAAAATATAAGTCAGCGAATTATTCAAAAGACGCTCTTTTGATTTTGAAATTGGGCGTAAAGTTTCAAAATGGAAGGAACGTAAAATTGCGTCTCTTCCCAGAGCAAAGTGAAATCGCTCTTGTCATTTCGTTTCTCGAGCCAGAGTTTCGCCCGTTTTTCGCCCCCATTGTACGCTGCCAATCCGCCGTCTATTTCATATTCCTGAATCAGTTGGGACAGATAACGACAACCGAGGCGAATATTAATGATCGGATCGAACAGAATATCTTCCGCCGAAGTCCATTTGGTCCCTTCTTCTGCGGCCAATTTGATTCCGGTCTCGGGCATGATTTGCATCAAGCCCATTGCGCCGACCGGAGAGACCACTTTGGGATCCCAGCTTAGCGCGCTCTCGTGCGTAATCGTCGCGCAAATCAAATCCACGTTCAAATTCGTGTACTTCAGACACATTTTGTTGATCTCGCGCGCAATTTTATGTTTGAGCTCCGACGACATATCCTGATTGTAGATATTGATGATGGCGATGATCTTTTGGATATTGTGTTGTTCCCTACTCTTCATATCCAAAACCGACTGAATCTGCGAAGCAGTCTGCTCAAGGTTTTCCATCTTTTTTGATGTTTCGCTTTTTGAATAATAATGATAGGAAAAACTCACACTGGTAATAAAAACAAACATCAAAATTGTGACGACAATCAGGGTCTTTGTCAACGAATTTTGCATAATCAAGTGTATCATCTCCGAAACCTCCTCAAAATCCAGAATACAAATTTGAAAATCAGAACAATCGGTTCTGGAATTAGGCTACTGCTAACATTTTAATAATTAACCGGTTAACTATCCGCTGATAAAGCGCCCCATATCCTTTGATTCTATATGTAACAAATTTAACGCCAAACTTAAAAAATTATGAAAAATTTTCAGCCGCCGATTTTCAATTTCGTCTAATTTTAGTAAAATCAAACAACTGTAAAGAATAATTGTCGCGGCTAAGATTTTGAAATAATTGAGATTTTCTAAAAAGCAAGCCTAAATGTTCTTGTTTTAATATAACTTCAATGATAATAAATAATTTAAAAGAGCAGCCTTGTAATTACAATAAAATCAATTTGTTGTGATTAATAATTATTTGCCATTTTTAGTGGCGTTTTGAATGAAGTTGATTCATGTGTTCCGCGCTGATGCAAAATTTCCTCTGCCAGATGCAAATAGCTTTGCGCGCCTGTACTGTTTCGGTCAATTTGTTGTACCGGCATGCCATACAATGGCACCTCGGCCAAACGAATGTTTCGCGGGATGTAGGTCTTGAAAAGCGCGCCGGCCAAAGTAACTTGAAGCCGCTCCCAGACTATCTTCGCCAGGCGGCTGCGCAAATCCACCATGGTAATGAGAATTCCGCGATAGCGCAGTTTCGGATTGTGGCGAATTTTTATCTGCTGAATATATTTGAGCGACATGCCCAGCGATCGAATTGCATAATATTCGCATTGAACCGGGACGATCAACGAGTCTGCAATTTTCAACGCCGCTGATGTGAAACTTCCCGAGGAAGACGGACAATCCAGCAATACAAAATCGTATTGATTGGCAAATTTTGCCACGGTTTCTTTCAATTTGTCTTCTCGCTCAGTCAAAATTTCACCTGATTTTTTTTTGTCAAAACGGGCCGACGTTATTGTGGCGAGGCACAAATTCGGCGCCGCCGTCTGAAAGACCGCGTCCGTTGCACTCGTTTTTTTGTCGGCAACAATATCCAAAATCCCCCACGGCAATTCGTAGTCGCTGACATGAAAACTCGCCGCCACCTGCCGCTGCGGATCCATGTCGATCAGCAATACCGATTTGCCTTTCGCTGCCAGACTGGCGCCTAAATTAATGACGGTGGTGGTTTTGCCGACGCCGCCTTTCTGGCTGACAATGGCAATTACTTCGCCCATATTTTTCGCCCCTATAGAAAGTCTGTTTTTTACGCTGCAAGCAGCTCTTTTTGTAACATTTTCCAACCGTAATAAACGGTTTGTTGCTTTGGTTTTAGATTGATTAATTTCTCCGCTTTTTCCACTTGCTCCCAGCTCAAAAGATGAATGAGCGCCATTTCGCCGGATAATCTGTTAGCAATTGCATCAATGATAACGCCGGCTTTGAAATAGATTTCTCCGGTCGAACAGCCGTTTTGTACACGTAAACAACCGCTATATTTTATATGATAAAGATTTTTGATTAAATCTATCAAATTATGTCCGGAAAGTGCCTCTGCGGACAAGCCGTTTTTCAAGCGCAATATTTGTTGAATCTGTTTTTTCAGATTTTCGATTTCGAAAGGTTTTTCAAAAAAATGGACGTGGACGCCGTCTGCGATACGACGATAGTCCGGGTTTTCGAAGGAAGTCATCAGGATGACTTTCAGGTCGGGTTTGTTTTTTTTGACGAACGACAACAATGCCAATCCGTCCATGTCCGGCATCTTAATGTCGGAAATGAGCAGATCCAATTTTTTCGTTTTCAGAATCTGATAGGCTTCTTTTCCGGAAGTGGTGGAATAGATTTTTAAATTTTCAAATGTGCGCCTTAGGTTCCGTGTCAGGCTCCATGTCAGATCTTCTTCGTCGTCGACGATCAAAATGCGTTTGGAAACGTAATCCATTGTTGCTTTCCCTGAGTTGCAGTTCTATGGTGTCATCGCCTTCAATTTCTACAAATATTATGCCAATTGATTGATAAATATTAAGGTAGGTATTTTCGGTAGATTAATTTTAATAAAAACAATAAATAATTACCAATTACAAAACTGTAAAAATTACCAGTGTTGCAAAAAGAAGCGGCAAGTTTGCAAATAGCAACCTATTTTCGCAAATAAATGGGATGATCTTTTGGAAATCGAACCATCGCGCTGGACGGAATTTGCTCATGGGTGCGGGAAATAGTAAAAATAAATCTATTCAGAAGAAAATTGAAGGAAATCAGGAAAAGCCGATGCCAAAACTGTAAGCTTATTACAGTTCTGAAAGAAAAAGAGCGGCTTTCGGGAAAAGGCCGCTCTTTGAAAGCTGAAACTTTATTATTCGCGTCAATCGATGCCGTATTGTTTGAGCTTTTCCCGCAACGTAGATCGAGAGATTTGCAGGGCTCTGGCTGCTTTGGATTTGTTGCCGTTAAATTCGTTCAGCGTTTTAATGATGTGTTCTCTCTCCACTTCCTGCAATGTTAGCGGTTCTTTCGGTTTTGCCGGTTCAGGTTCAATGTCGGGGATCGATATCTCAGGCACTGTAATATTCTCTTTTCGAGGCGCGTTTTGTATTTCAATCGCCAGATGCTCCACATCAATTATGTCTCCCTGGCATAAAATCGCTGCGCGCTCGATGATGTTTTTGAGTTCCCGCACATTGCCGGGCCAGTCGTAGCTGATCAAAAGCTGCTGCGCGCGCTCGGTGATGCCTCTGATTTTTTTAGAAAATTCTTTATTGTTTTGCTCAATGAAAAGTTTCGCCATGGGAATAATATCTTCCAACCGTTCCTTCAGCGGCGGTAGGTTAATTTCCATCACCTTGAGGCGATAGTAGAGGTCTTCGCGGAAAGAGCCGTCTTTGACGCATTCAAACAAATCGCGATTGCTGGCGGCGATGATGCGGACGCTGATTTTAATGTCAGATGTGCCTCCGATGCGGCGGAAGCTCTGGCTTTCGATCACGCGCAGCAATTTGGGTTGCAGCGTCGGATTCATGCTGGAAATTTCGTCCAGAAAAATAGTGCCGCCGTGCGCCAATTCAAATACGCCTTTTTTCATGCTTTTGGCGTCGGTAAACGCGCCTTTCTCAAAACCAAAAAGCTCGCTTTCCATCAGCGTTTCCGGAATGGCGCTGCAATTGATCGGGATCATGGGCTTATCGCGCCGTGCGCTCCAATTGTGGACCGCCCAGGCGACAAGCTCTTTCCCCGTCCCGCTTTCGCCCTGAATCAGCACCGACGTCTTGGGAGTTCTGGCGACTACTTTAATCAGATCTTTTATTTTTCGCATTTTTGGGCTGTTGCCAAAAATTGCTGTGTCCGGGTAGCGTCGCCGATCCTGCAATTTCAAGTGAGAAATTTCGCGGCGCAAATTACCGAATTCCAGCGCCTTTTTCGCCACCATGCGCAATTCTTCGTGATCAAATCCTTTCATCAAATAATGATGCGCCCCCATGCGCATGGCTTCTACCGCGGACTCCACGCTGCCGTGCGCTGTCATCATGACCACGATCAGGTCCGGGTCGATCTCCAGCGCTTTTTTCAACACTTCCATTCCGTCTAATTTCGGAAGGCGTATATCAAGAAAAACAAGGTCAAAAATTTCTTCGCGAAGTAAATCTAACGCCTGTTCTCCCGAGCTGGCGCTCGATACTTCATAGCCCACTTTGCTGAGGCATTTGGAATAGCCTAACGTCAAATCTTCTTCATCGTCAACAATTAAAATTCGTTCCTTCATCTAATCTCTACTCCTCGGTCGGTAATAAAATTGTAAATGTGGTTCCTATTCCTGTTTCGCTGTCAACGGAAATTTCGCCTCTGTGCTCTTCAACAATGCGATAGACGATTGAAAGCCCGAGGCCTGTTCCCTGCGGTTTTGTGGTGAAAAATGGGTCGAAGATGACTTTCTTTTCATCTGGCTTAATGCCCACGCCGGTATCGCGGACTTTGACTTCTACGTACAAAGATTCCTTATTTTCGCCCAAAAAAAACTTTTTTCGCCGGTCGCGCGGAAAGATGATCGTCCGAATGGGTTCGGCGGAAATCTCAAATTCGCCGCCTTTGGGCATGGCATCCAGCGAATTCAGATACAGATTGATGAATACTTGCTGGATTTGATGAAAATCGACAAAAATTTTTGGCAGACTCGCGTCCAATTTTTTTATGTATTTAATGTTTTTCTTCTTAAATCGTTCCTCGAAAAGGATGTCCACTTCTCTGATAATTTCCGGCAGCCGCTGCAGCTTGCGATCGGGCTGCTGCGGTTTGGCGAAACTGAACAAAGATTTCAGCAACTCATCCAGACGATTGACCTGATTGATAATTCGCGTCAGATATTCTCGTCGCGAATCATGAGGCGTCATTTCTTCTTCCAATGTCTGCGCCATCGTTTTGATGCCTGCCAGAGGATTTCGGACTTCGTGGGCGATACCCGACGCCAATACGCCCATGGACGCCAATCTGTCCATGCGAACGACTTCCATTTGCATCTGTTTAATCTGAGAAATGTCGCGAAAAGAGATGATTGAACCTACGCGGAGATTGTGATTGTCGATGCGAGAAAAGACGCTGTAGCCAATGAATACGCGAGAGCCGTCACTTCGCGTCAATTCCATTTCGCGATTGAGCGGAAAGCGATAATTGCTGTTCGTGGGCGCGACAAGCCGCTCGCACTCTTCTCGCGGGAAAATATCGTAGATGGATCTGCCGACGATTTCTTCGCTCTTGTAGCCCAAAATTTCCTCGGCGCTGTTATTGAACGATGTAATTCGATTGTTCAGATTCAGAGTGATCAGACCCGAGCCAATGCTTTGAATGATACTTTCGTTAAAATTTTTCAATTCAGTAATTTCTTCTTCCAATTGTTTCCGTTGGGTAATGTCGCGGCTGATGCCAATGGCTCCGATGACTTCGCCTTTTTCGTAAATCGGATTGATGTTCATGGAAAGAAAAAGAGGACTGCCGGTTTTGCAGATCAGTCGAATTTCAAAAATTCTTGCCTTACCGCGCAACGTTTGATTGAAGTTGTTGCGTGCTTCGATGCGATCCTCGGGCGCCACGAGGTCAAAAAAACTGCGGCCAAACCAATCCTCGCGAGAAAATCCGGTCAAAGTGCTCAACCGTCTATTGATGAAAATAAAATCGCCCTTCAGATTCAGCGTATAAATCAAATCATTAGCGTTTTCGATCAAATCCTGATATTTGTATTCACTGCGTTTGACTTTTTGTTCGAGTTCTTTGTTTTTTTGACGGACTTGATTTAAAATGAAAACATTGTCGATGACATTAATGAGTTCGCGATGTCCAAAGGGCTTCACTAAAAACGCAGAAAGCCCCATCTCGAACAAGGCCGTGCGATTGAGGTCGTACTCGCTTTTGGCAGTCAACATGATGACCGGCGTCCGGCCAAGATGGCGAAAGCGTTGGCCAGTGACAAGTCGTTGGAAAACTTCGGCGCCATTCATCCCCGGCATCACATAATCGAGCAGAATCAGATCCGGTTTGTATTTTAAGACATAATCCAGCCCTTCTTGTCCGTCCCTGGCGGAAATGAAGTTGTATCCGGCTGAGACGATAATCTTTCTGCCAATGTCGATCATATCCGCATCGTCGTCAATGAGAAGGATTGTCTTTTTTTCATTCGCCTCGTCGGAAACTTTGAACGGAACGGCAGAGCGGCTGCTTTTGTAAATATGATCATTAATGAAATTTTCTAAATCATCAATCCCATCGCGATGGCGCAATGAAAAATTTTTTTTATTTTTTGGCGATAATACCATAATTCTGCGCGGAAAGTCAATTAAATGGTTTGTTCGTTATTCTCTAATCATTAGTTAACTTATTCAAAATAAAAAAGTTTCGTTTTTGTGACAGTGATCCCCGTCAAAATTACTGAATTAGAAGAGCCGTTCAGTAAATCGAATTTATTCTGCTTTGATTTTCGTTCGGAATAAATATTTGCATCATCCAAACACCGCCTTGGCGCTAATTCTTGGAAATATGAAACATTTATGGAGAAGATTTGTCAGATAACTTCAGTAGGATGTAAAATTGATTCGTCTCAGAAAGAAGCCTGAAAATCGTTGTTTTTCAAAATCAAAACCCAACGCAACAAGTTGCATAATTCCCCGGTAAACGCGCACGGTTCGCCAAGAAAAAAACTGATTATTTTGCTTTGCGTTCTTCGCGTTTTTGCGGTAACAAAACTTTTTAGCAAGCTAACCCGCGCATCACTACGGCCAAAAAGATACTTATCCGCAAGCTTTTTTTAAGATAATATCGCATCCTTTTCCATAATCGGCAGCGCGATGAAAAAAGTGGAGCCTTGTTTGGGTCTGCTTTCCGCCCAGACTCTACCGTTGTGCCTGTGAATGATTTCTTTCACTAACGCCAGTCCCAGTCCGCTTCCTTTTTCTTCCTGAACTTCTGCCGATCCGGTGGCGCGATAGAATTTATCAAAAATACGGTCCAAATCTTGTTCCGATATGCCATAGCCTTGGTCCGCGACGCTAATGATTTGTTCATTTCCGGTTTCTTCAATGGAAATAGTGATCGTCGTGTCCGGTGGGCTGTACTTGACCGCATTGGAAAACAGATTCAAAATAACTTCCCCCATCATTTGCCGATCGGCATTGACCTGAGAAACTTTCTCCGGAAAGCGAATTTTTGTTTGAATATTTTTGGAATCAGAAAGGAAGGCGTTCATGCTGACGACGCTTTGAATCACGTCGTCCATGGTCACTGGCGTTTTGTGTATTTCGGACTTGCCCGATTCGATGCGCGAAATGTCCAGATATTTATTGATCAACTCGCTCAAACGGCGCGATTCTTTGAGGATGATGGCGGTGTATTCGCGAGATTGTTCCCGGGAGACGCCTTCGTCCAAAAGAAGCTCGCTGAAGCCAGTGATCGAAGTCAGCGGCGATCTGAGTTCGTGAGAAACCATGGACACGACTTCGGATTTTTTGCGATCAATTTCTTTCTCCCGCGTGAGATCGCGCAGGGCAATCGCCAGCCCGAAAAGCTTGCGGTTGTCGCCAATCACTTTCGTTGCGATGGCTTGTAAAATAATGGGGCGGCGCTGATTTTCCGGCACAATTTCAATTTCAACTTTTTCCTCGCTGGTGTTTGTTCCGTTTTTGACTTTCTCGATGAGACCGAGCAGTTTTTCGTCTGTTATCAGTTTGCCCAACTCCATTGACTGATAGTCCTGTTTAGTCACGTTGAACCAATTTTCAGACACAGCATTCATCAATTCGATGCGGTTGAAATTGTCAATCACGATGACGCCATCGCCGATGTTTTTCAAAATTGCTTGAATTTTTTCCCACTCAAACAATTTTTCGCCCACGTTTTTCTTTTTGATCTCATGGTGTTCTTTGGTGAGCATGTTAAAAAATCTGCCGAATTTTCCCAGTTCGTCGTCCGCATCCACTGGAATGCGAAGCTCGAATTGTCCGCCGGCGATCTTGCGCGCGATTTTATTGTAATTGTGCATACGTTCGTACAATGAATTGCACAGCGCGCGCGTCGCCAGCGCTGCCAGGGCAATAGCGACAGCCAATACAATAAGGAAAAACCAAAAATTTTCTTCCGGCGAGACGGCAGCGGAATCAGATTGCAAACGCGCCAAATTGAGAAAAACAATGGCGACAGGGATGAAAATAACAACAAATAACGATAAAAATATTTTTAGCGAAAACTTGCCTTTAATCTCCATAATACTTTGTCCCAATCAGATGAGCTTTATTTTATTACAACGCGATTCCTTCCCAACTCTTTCGCCTGATACAGCCGTTTATCAGCGGCATCGATCAATTCTTCGAAAGTTTTTCCATCTTCGGGAAATGTCGAAACCCCCATACTGACGGTGATTTTTCCCGAAGGCTGCGAATTTTCAAATTTGAAATTATGTTTTTCGATGAGTCCTCTGATTTTTTCGGCGACGATAGCCGCTGCGCCGTGGTCCGTCTCAATCAAGATGAGCGTAAATTCCTCTCCGCCGTATCTGGCGGCGATATCGATGTTGCGAATATTATTTCTCAAAATTTGCGCAATGGTTCTCAGTACATAATCTCCCGCCGGATGACCGTGCGTGTCATTGTACTGTTTAAAAAAATCAATATCCATCATGACGATGGAGACATGGTTTTTATGGCGTCTGGCGCGAATGAGCTCTTTTTCCAGTTGCTCTTTGAAAAAACGGTAGTTGTAAGCGCCTGTCAAACCGTCAGTGATGGCTAATTTCTTTAGCTTGATTTGCGCTTCTTCCAACTGGCGGATTTTTTGTTGCAGCTCCCGGTTGAGATGTTTGATCCGCAGTAACGACTTGACGCGCGCCAGCAATTCTAATTTATTGAACGGCTTGGAAATAAAATCATCCGCCCCGGCTTCGATACCTTTGATTTTAGAATCAATTTCATTGAGCGCAGTCACCAGAATGATGGGAATAAATCTTGTCTGCAAATTATTTTTAATGTGCCGGCAGACCTGAAAGCCATCCATCCGCGGCATCATCACGTCTAACAGGATTAAATCCGGGGAATGTCGCTTTACTTTTTGCAGCGCCTCTATCCCATCTTCGGCAAAGATAACCTGATAACCACCTTCCGCCAGAAATAGCCGCTCTAGCTTTCTGTTCAAAGGCAAATCATCGACGACCAGCACCGTCGATTGTTTTACCGCCTCGTTTAACATGTTCATTTCTCTCCCGATTGTTGCGGTTCATGTTGTTTGGCAAGGGCGAATGAAAAATATGAAAATGAACAGCAAATTTTTTGCCAGGGATTACTGCGCATCAAAATTAAATCGCACATCAGGCGATTTAATGGCTTTTACCTCGTCCAGGCGGCTGACCGGAGTTGTGTGAGGCGCATGTTTGACAAGTTCCGGATTTTCGTCGATTTCTTTCGCGATCCGGATGAGCGCATCGGCAAATGCATCGAGCGTCTCAATCGATTCCGTTTCCGTCGGCTCGATCATCAATGCTTCCGGAACAATGAGCGGAAAATAAATCGTTGGCGCGTGCATGCCATAATCCAGCAAGCGCTTTGCCATGTCCAGTGTAGACGCGCCTTTTTTCTTCTGACTGTTTCCGGACAAAACAAATTCGTGCATCGCCGGACCAGGAAAAGGCATGTCGAAATAATCCTTCAGCCGCGATTTTAGATAATTGGCGTTGACAATTGCATTTTCACTGACTCGTTTCAAGCCTCGATTTCCCAACATGCGAATGTAAACATAAGCTCTCGCCATCACGCCAAAATTGCCATAAAAAGAGTGAATTTTGCCGATGGATTTCGGGAAATTTTCATCAAGTTCTAATTGTCCGTTTTTGTTCACAATTCTCGGCACTGGTAAAAAATCGACCAGCCGCTCCGAAACACCAACGGGGCCGGAACCGGGGCCGCCGCCGCCGTGCGGTGTGGAAAAAGTTTTGTGCAAATTGAAATGCAGCACATCAACGCCCACATCGCCGGGACGGACGATGCCGAGCAGTGCGTTTAAGTTGGCGCCGTCCATGTACAGCAGCGCGCCCACTTCATCGAGCAATTTTTTTATCTCTTTGAGTTGAGACTCAAAAAGACCCAACGTGTTGGGATTTGTCAACATGAGCGCCGCCGTATTTTCATTCAAATTCGCTTTGAGGCTTTCCAGATCCACCAGACCATTTTCGTTGGATTTTATTTGCACGGCTTTGTATCCCGAAATCGTGGCACTGGCGGGATTCGTACCGTGTGCAGAGTCCGGAATGAGTACGGTCTCTCGCGGATTTCCTTTGTCTTCGTGGTAGGCGCGGATCAGCATCAGTCCTGTCAGTTCACCGTGCGCGCCGGCTGCGGGCTGCAGAGTGACAGCCTTCATTCCGGCAATTTCGCACAAAAATTGCGAAAGCTCGTCCATTAGCGCTAATGTTCCCTGTGAGCGTTCCGCGTCCTGCAGCGGGTGAAGATCTGTAAAACAAGAACTTTTGGCAACATCTTCGTTTATTTTGGGATTGTATTTCATGGTGCAGGAGCCGAGTGGGTAAAATCCTTTGTCGATGTGATAATTCAATTGCGAAAGTTCAACAAAATGGCGCACGACATCGACTTCGCTCACTTCCGGCAAACGAGCCGTTTTTTTACGCAAAAACTTTTTCGGGATCATTTCATCAAGTTTTTTTCTCGGAACAAATGGTTTCGGCAGGGTATATCCTTTTCGTCCTTCTGAACTAATTTCAAAAATCAACTTAGCCATTGGTAAGCTCCAGTGAAATAATCATTTAAAATGTTTATTATTTGACAAAATATCTTGTGGGAAACTGCGATAAAATACAATTTAATTTTGAAATAATCAAGGGAATTTTCCATTACAATTAACTTTTGTCTTCATTGGTGAATTCAAAATTATGTAAATCCAAATACTAAAATGATCGGTGCAAATATTAGGCACAAAATATGCATGATTACCAAAAACAATTTACTTTGAAAAGAGCGGCAGTAACGTCAATTTGAATGATGTCGCTGATAAGCCGACTGAATTCATCCGGCATTGTGGTTGCTGCAGAAATTTGTTGACTTTTCTTAAGCACAATTGTTGCGATTTTACGCATTTCCTTTCAAATGTCGTATATTATTACTATAAATTCCATCTTTTCGAGAATGTCCTGATTCCACCTTTAAAAGATGTTGATATTATGCTATTTAACTCCATTCAATTCGCCTTTTTTTTGCCGATTACTTTTTTGCTCTATTGGTTTGTTTTCAACAAATCGATAAAAATGCAAAATTTCTTTTTGCTCGCAGCGAGCTATTTTTTCTACGGCAGTTGGGACTGGAGATTCCTATCATTAATCTTTGTGAGTTCACTTTGCGATTATTTAATTGGTAAAAATTTAGACAATGTCGATGATGCAAAAAAAAGGAAACTGCTGCTGACGGGCAGTTTGTTGGTAAATCTCGGGATTCTGGGCTTTTTCAAATACTTCAACTTTTTCGTTGATAGCTTTATTGATTTGTTTGCAAAATTTGGCATTCATCTGCACGCGCGATCTCTGCAAATCATTCTTCCTGTCGGCATCAGTTTTTACACATTTCAGACATTGAGTTACACTATTGATATTTATCGGCGCAAGATCAAACCGACAAATGATGTGATAGCATTTTTTGCATTTGTGAGTTTCTTTCCGCAACTTGTTGCCGGTCCTATCGAAAGAGCGGCGTCATTGCTCCCACAGTTTTTGCAGCCACGAAAGTTTGATTACGACAAAGCCAGAGATGGTATGAGACAAATTTTGTGGGGGTTGATCAAAAAAATAGTTGTCGCTGATACTTGTGCCAATCAAGTTAATTATATTTTTGGAAATTCGGATTCATTGGGCGGCAGTACGCTCTTATTGGGCGTGATTTATTTCGCGTTTCAGATTTACGGTGATTTTTCCGGCTATTCTGATATCGCCATTGGAACCGCAAGATTGTTCGGCTTCAATCTCATGCGGAATTTTGCGCTGCCATATTTTTCCAGGGATATTGCCGAATTCTGGCGAAGATGGCACATTTCTCTTTCGACCTGGTTTCGGGATTATTTGTACATTCCGCTCGGCGGCAGCTACGGAAGCAAATTAAAACGAATCAAAAATATCATTATCACTTTCACCGTGAGCGGTTTCTGGCACGGCGCTGACTGGAAGTTTATTTTCTGGGGATTTTTGAATGGCATTTATTACATTCCACTGATGTTGTTCAACAAACAAAAGCGATACACAGATATCGTCGCCAAGGGAAGACTGCTGCCGTCGTTCAATGAGTTTGGCGCTATGATGCTCACTTTTGTTATGACGCTTTTTGCGTGGATATTTTTCCGAGCCGAAAGTATGTCGCACGCAATCAGTTACATTGGTGTCATTTTCTCGGCAAGTTTTTTCTCTATCCCGGAAGTAACCAGACTCAAACATCTGATTATCGTTTTTGTTTTTGTCGGAATCGAATGGATTCAACGAGAAAAAGAACATCAATTAAAAATAGAAAATTTGCCAATTGTTATCAGGTGGCTAATTTATTTAATTTTGTGGCTTTTGATTATATTATTTTTTACCAAAGGAAAAGAATTTATTTATTTCCAATTTTAGGTTTCAAAATGAAGATTTTCATTTTTAAAGTGCTTGTTTTTATATTTCTTCTGGTCATTTTGCTGAATTCTTTTGAATTCATTACGCCTTATTATTATGGCAATGGTGTTTTTGCAGCGAAAATGAATTTTTTGAAGCAGCATGCCAAAAAATATAATATGGTGTTCATCGGATCAAGTAGAACGTACAGGCACATCAATCCGTTGCTTTTTGATAGTCTCTGCGTCGCAGATGTGAAATCGTACAATTTGGGGAGTCCCGCAACTTTTCCCCCAGAATTATATTTTCTTTATGAAAATTTGATAAAAAATGATAGTCATAAAATTAAGTATGCAATTATGGAACTCTCAATAATCAAAGATGTTTCAGACAGACATTTACACACCATCCGGTCAAAGTATTATTATGATTTGAACTATTTGTTTTTAACGATAAACTATTTTAAGTATCAGCACAATATTTCGAGGCGCCAAAAAGTCAGAATTGTCAGGAATATTTTTATATCTTTTTTTGAGAAATTGTTTAAAATTGATCTTCTTCACCAAATGTTTTTGTCTATAATAGACCAGGGCAAAGAGGAATCTGCTACAATAAAAGGAATGAGAGAAGGTTTCTATCCCTGCAAAAGTGAGATGATTGAATTGAAAACAAAGCGATTGGTTGAATATTTTAATAAATTCCATAATGATACAACAATAAGCAATAAGAGATCATACGCTGCTAAATTTTATCATTCTCACATTCCTGATTATTATAATCCGATACAGTTAAAGAAACTGAAAGAGCTGATAAAATTATCAGAATCTAAAGGAATTCATTTGATATTTTTTCTTGCCCCTCGCATGGAATCCTATGAGTATAAGGACCTTATACCTTTCATGCAGCAATTAGATCACACATATTGGGTAGATTTATCCGATCCGCGCAAATTTCCTGAACTTTATCTTGCGAAGAACTGCTTCGATATTGGACATTACAACAATCGGGGCGCCGAAATTTTTACAAAATGTCTTGCTAAAGAAATTAATAAAATAATCGAATGATTGAAGTTATTTTTTCCTTGCTTTTGGGGAACAAATATTTTATATTTATCTAAATTGACCGACAAGTCAGTCAACATTAAAACAGGAAAACAATGCCGAAAGTCGTTGACAAAGAAGCCAAAAAAAACGAAATTGTGAATGCCGCAATGAAAGTGTTTGCCCAAAAAGGATTTGCCAATACCAAAATGTCCGATATCGCGAAAGCTGCGAAAATTGGCAAGGGCACGATTTATGAATATTTTAAAGACAAAAGTGACATTTTTGAACACGGATTTGTGTCGCTAACGGAGCAGTGGGAGACCACGGTTGCGAAGAAGATTTTCAAAATCACCGATCCTGAAGAAAAGCTCAAAGCTATTTTTTATTCTTTCCTGGATTTTTTTGAGGGCGAACATAGCGAGATCATCGATGTAATGCTGGATTTCTGGGCAGAGGCGATTCGGCAAAAAGATGAGCAGCGGCTGCGGGTGATTAATCTGGAAAAAATTTATCAGGATTTTCGTCAAATTATCATTGCTGTGCTGCAGGAGGGAATTCGTATCGGCAAATTTAAGCCCATGAACACTTTCATGGTGGCGTCGCTGCTTATCGGAATGACTGACGGGCTCATGCTGCAGTGGATCATGGACAAAGATTTAATCGATATCAAAGAAGGCTATCGCTGTCTGGCAGAAGAAATTTTATCCGGAATTTATGCAATTTAAAAAATTTTTAGGAAAGAGATTTGACCGATAGGTCGGTCAAAATTAATTTTGAAAATCGATGAGGAGACTTGAGATGAAAAAGATTGTTTTGGGGCTGATCGTTTCTGTGTTTGCTTTTTCTGCGCTGTTGGCGCAGAGCCCCACAGCAGATGAGATCATTCAAAAAGTGAATGCGCTGATGAATCAAAAATCGATTTACGCCAAAGCGCGGATCACGATTGTGACTACGTCCGGAAAGAAGAGGACGTTCGAATACGAGTCATGGAGCAAAGATGCGGGCGAAAAAAATTTGATTCGTTACACAGCACCGCATCGCGTGAAAGGTCAGGCGATTTTGATGTTAAACAATGCCGACGACATCTGGGCATATTTTCCGCGTACGCGTCGCGTGAGAAAATTGGCGTCGCACGCGAAAAAACAAAAAATGCAGGGCAGCGATTTCAGCTACGAAGACCTGGGCTCCGGCGATGCCTTTGTGAATGATTTTACCGCTAAAAAGCTGAAAGATGAGAAAATGGAAGGATTCAATTGCTACAAAATAGAACTGACGCGCAAAAAAGATGCCGATAGCCACTATTCGCGATTGGTCTGTTGGGTGATAAAAGACAATTTTTTCCCGGTGGTAATTGATTACTACAATGAAAAAAATCCTAATTTATGGGAAAAACGCATGGTACAAAAAGATATTCGTAATATCGACGGCATCCCTACTGGCATGAAAATTATCATGTACAACAAAAAAGATGATACCCAGACCGAAATGGAAATTCTCGAAGTCAAATACAATTTTCCGCTTTCTGATGACATGTTTTCAGAAAGGAGCCTTGCAAAATGAAAGTGCGTTATTTTTTATTCGCTTTTTTACTCTGGACACTGCCAGCGCTGGCGCAGCAAGTTGAAATTTTTGGCTATTTCGAGCCGCAGTTGATGGGCGCAAAAATCAGCGATGAGTTTTATCAATTGTCGTCGAATAAATTGCGCGTGGATTTGCAGCTCAAAGCCAGCGAGCGTTTTTCGTTTGGAGCAAATTTCGATTACATTACTTATCACGGCAAGACGGATTGGGATTTGAAATTGTTTATGCCGGAAAATGTTGCCAGTGAAGTTTCAAACATAGAGATGTTCGGATATTCATTCAATCCCTATCGCTGGGAGTTTTCTGATCGGAATTTTTTGGACAATGCTTTTGTGAAGCTCAGTTTTTCAAAGTTCGATTTGACGGTGGGAAAACAGCAGATTTCCCTGGGCACTGGCTATGTCTGGAATCCGACGGATGTTTTTAATCGTAAGGACATCGTCGATCCCACTTATGAGCAGCCGGGGCATAACGCCTTTCGCCTGGACATTCCGTTGGGCAGCAAGTGGAGCGTGACTTCTATTTACGCGCCAACAGACGACTGGAAAGCGAACGATTTTTTGCTGAAATTAAAGGGAAGTCTGGGACATTTTGATTTTTCAGTTCTTGGTATTCAAAAACAATGGAAGTTTACCGACGCCAGAATTGTGGATTTTATTAACCAGAAATTTTACCAACTTCCGACTAAACGCCACATTCTGGGATTTGATTTTGCCGGTGAGTTATTAGGCCTGGGAATTTGGGGCGAGGCAGCGCATAATCGGCTGCTAATCGAAAATGATGATTGGCTGGAGTATAAAAAGCAATTAGCAGGGATAAGTCTCGGCTATGGAAATCCGAGTTTGCCAATGTCGCTGGAGAGAAATTACTGGGAGTGGGTGCTCGGCACGGATTATACTTTTGATTCGCAAACTTATGTGATGGCGGAATTTTATCAGAATAATTTTGCCAAAGAGGATTACGAGACTTATCGTTTCAATGATTGGATGCAATATTTTCTGGCGGAGACAAAAACGATTACCCGTGATCAGGTCTATGCCATGATTCAGCATCCGGTGACAGATTTGCTGACGGCTTCGATCTCCGGAATTTACAGTTTCTCTGATGAGAGTTCGGCAGTCTTTCCCATGCTCGTTTACAATATTTTCGAAGATGTGGATTTGACGCTCATTGGTAATTTTTATTTTGGCAAGGACGGAACGGCGTACGCAAAAAATTTGGGCAATGGTTTCATGGCGCGGGCCAAAGTTTATTTTTAGCGAGAAAAGGAACAATGATTAATAAAATGCTCATTTTAGGCGGCTATGGGAATACAGGGGCAAAGATTGCCGCTCAGTTGCTACGCCATTCGCGGGTAAAATTGATTTTAGCCGGGCGAAATAAAATTAAAGCTGAAAAGTTAGCAGCGCAACTTAATCAAAGATACGGCTCTCGGAGAGTAACGGCAGCATTGGTGGATGCTGAAAATTTCGACCAATTGTTCCAGACGATGCGACAGGTCGATTTGGTTATCGTAGCAGCAAGTGTTATCGACAACATCGGCAAAGTCGCCCGTGCGGCAATAGAAGCCAAAGTGCATTGTATTGACACACTGCTTTCCTCCGAAAAAAAGTTAAAAGATTTGGCAGCGCTTGAGCCGGAAATGAAAAAACAGAAGATTATCTTTGTTACTGATGCCGGCTTCCATCCCGGCCTACCGGCAGCGATGGCAAGATACGCAAGTGAGTATTTTGACGAATTGCACGCTGCTCAAATTTATAGCCTGTTGCGTTTCAACTGGCGAAATTTGCAATTTTCAGAGTCAACGATTGAGGAAATGATCGATGAGTTTGAACATTTTAAACCTGTTGTTTTTGAAAATGGCGAGTGGAAAAATGTCGGCTGGGCTTTCAACCGGCGCGCTGATTTCAGCGGAGGCTTCGGACAGGTTAGATGTTCTCCCATGTTTTTGCATGAACTGAAAAAAATATCAGAGACCATCCCGACACTCACAAAAATAGGATTTTACGTTTCTGGTTTCAACTGGTTCACTGACAATTTTGTTTTACCGTTACTCATAATAGGCACGAAAATTTTGCCCCGTCAAAAAATCGGTTTTTTGAAGAATCTTTTTGTTTGGAGTTTGAAAAAATTTTCTGCTCCCCCGTTCCTCACATTTTTGAAGCTAAAAGCGGAAGGCTTGCAAAACGGGAAGTCAGCATCCATGTCGCTGGAAGTTTCTCACGAAGATGGCTATTTTTTAACCGCTGCTCCTGTCGTTGCCTGCATTTTACAATTTTTGAACGGGAAAATTTCACAGCCGGGGTTACATTTTCAAGGCTTGATCGTTGAACCGAAAAGTTTTTTTGCGGATCTATCCAATTTGGGAATAAAAATAAGTAAAAATTTTTCAGAATAATTTGCACGGTTTGCACCGACTCGAATCCAAGGAGGAGAAAGTTAATGAAAGAGAAAATGTTGAAGACTTTAGCCAGGTGGCACGTTCATCATCCTTACCGCATGATTATTCTTGTGTTGATTCTGACGCTTATTTTCGGCGCTCTGTCCGAACATCTGCAACTCACCATGCGCTGGTCAGATTTGCTGCCGACAAATGACCCGCGAACGATTGAATTCAATAAAATAATTGACGATTTCGTCACTTCGACCAGCATTATCGTTGTCGTGCAGGGTGAAGAGAAACAAATGAAAAAATTCGCCGAGGAGTTGGTGCCGAAGCTGTTGGCGGCTGTTGACACCAGCAAAAATAGCGAGTGTCGGAAGAAAATTTCAGTGCTGGAAAAGAAATTGGCTTCATTGAAGTCTTCCGGAGATGAGAAAAAAATAAAACGCATCGAGTCGAAAATAGCGGAATTGCAGGATCGCATCAACAAAAAACTTATTCAGCGGGTAGATTACAAAAACGAAGTTGATTTTTTGAAGCAGCACGGATTGCTTTTGATCAAAGAAAAGGATCTGAAAAATTTGAAAGAAGTTTTCTCCAGTCCCAATCTGGAGGATTTTGTTTTTCATGTCAATAATTCCATGGAAGCGGAGTACATTCAGGATTCCGAATCCATGTCCACGCGCGAAAAAGAGGATGGCGCGTTCATGTTTCTGGACGGCATTGAAGGGTTTGTTCGTCTGCTGAATCGCTACGCGGACGGTGAAAATATTTCCGATGAGGAAGTGAAAGAACTCACAGACAAAATTCTTATCGGCGAACCCTACATGCTGTCTTACGACAAAAGCACGCTGGTTTTGAACGCGATTCCCAATTTTACCATGCTGGACACGGAGCTGATGGTCAAGGGCACCGACGTGATTCAAAAAATTGTCGATCAGCAGCTTGAAAATTATCCCGGCATTCGGGCAGGTTTGACCGGATTCATTCCTGTCGGTCGAGATGAAATGTATTATTCGCAAAAAAGTCTGGGCTACACCTCACTTATCGCCATCATTGCCATTCTTATTTTGCTCATCATTTCTTTCCGCATGTGGCTTGCGCCGCTCTTTGCCATGATCAATTTGATCATCGGCATTGTCTGGGCGATTGGAGTGGCGGTAATTTTGGTCGGCCAATTGAATATCATGACGCAAATGATGTCCGTCATTTTGTTAGGTCTGGGAATAGATTTTTCCATTCATCTAATTTCATTTTTCAGCGAAAAACGCGCTGCCGGTGCAACGATTGCAGAGGCGATGGAAGAAACGTTTCTCAAAAGCGGCGGCGGCGTCATTACCGGCGGGCTCACGACAGCGGCGGCTTTTTTGACGCTGGTTGTTTCCAGTTCCCGTGGCATGAAAGAGATGGGACTCGTGACCGGGTTTGGGCTGCTGGCAATTTTGGTGGCGACATTTCTCATTTTGCCGATTATGCTTGTTTTGCGGGAGCGCGTCGTGGATAGAAAATTGAGAAGGACGGAGAAAAGAGCGGAGATTTTACAGCGAGATATTTCTCTGAAATCTTTGGGGATTATAGCTGACTGGCTCGGAAGACATTACATTTTTTCTCTCGTCAGCATGGTCATTGTCACGATTTTCCTCGTCTGGCAGGCATCGAAAATTACTTTTGACACGAATTACATGAATATTGAGGCCGAAGGCTTAACTTCCATTGCTTTGCAGGATACGGTGCTGGACAAATTTGATATGAGTATGGATTACTCGATGGTTTTGACCGACAACGTTGAGGAATCGCGGCAATTGGCGGAAAAATTTCGTGATCTGGGTTCTGTGGCGATGGTGGAAGATATTTCTCTGTATTTGCCTTCAAAAGAAAAACAGCAGCGACGAAGGGCGCACATTGCAGAAGTTAAAAATGCAATGTCCCGGGCCACTGTTGCCAGAAAAATTACTCCGCGGGCATTTGAAAAAATCGTCCGTGAATTGCAGCGCCTGGACATGAATGTCAAAGAATTGCAGGATATGGCATATTTGGGCGGGCAGGACAAAGTTGACAATAAATGCCAGAAAATAGTCGGCAATCCGGACGATCCCAACAGCCGGGACATCATTCTGGAATTAGTGAAAAAACTGAAACAACATCCGGCTGAAAATCGTCGCCGACTGAGCGCAATGCAGAATATTTTTGCACCTTACTACAAGCAAAGCATTCTGCAAATGTGCAATTCTTCTCCGCTGACAATGGCTGACTTGCCGGAATCCATTCTGGACAGATATGCGAATAAAACGCGCACTCAATTTTTGACGACGATTTACCCGCAAGGCTCGTTGTGGCAAGATTCGGAATTTCTGAAAAGATTTGTCGATGATTTGGAAACGGTCACTCCCCGCGCAACTGGCATGGGACCTGTTTTCCGAGCGCTGGTGGAAATCATCAGCCGGGACGGACAGATCGCGATGGTTTTGACACTGATCATTATTTTCTTCCTGCTGTGGCTCGATTTCAAACATGTGGGAGATGCGTTCATCGCTATGATTCCATTGGGGGCGGGAATTCTGTGGATGGTCGGGTTGATGCACTTGACAGGACAGCAGTTGACAGTGATGAACGTCATGGGCTTGCCGTTGATTTTGGGAATTGGCATTGACGACGGCGTTCACATTATTCACCGCTGGCGCTCCGAGAAAAAAACAAATTTACGCCTCGTTTTCGCCAGCACGGGCAAGGCAATTTTGCTGACATCGCTCACGACGATGCTCGCATTTGGGTCGCTCATTTTTGCCATCTGGCGCGGCTTTGGCCAACTTGGCGCTTCGCTCTTCGTCGGCGTCGGCGCCTGCTTTTTGACGACCGTTATTATTTTATCCGGCGTGATCGGCTGGATTTCGAATAAAAAACAATCCAAATAAATGATCGCAAAAGGTGTGCTCCATCTCGGAGATGGAGCACACCTGAAAATGTTCGTGGAAAGTAGGCTTCTCGCCCGAAATGCAGACCGCTCTTTTACTGCAAAAAATACCGGCAAATTTGCCCTGCCTTTTTAAGTAGAACTCGCCCAAAACAACTATTCAGAAAATTTGAAAGAAATACTTGACTTTTTCCAAATGGTTTGATATAATTAAGCGAAGAAATGTTACGGAAAATAAATAATTTTATCAGTATCGTAAGAAAATCGGCTGTTTGAGCTCATGGTGAAATATTGAACATTATGCCTGTTTTTTGATTTTCTTTGAGAAAAAATGATGAAAGAGTGAGCTATTTGCCAGAGGCAAAGATTCGATTGAATCATCAAATTTGACAAATCAATCAGGTGAATCGTCATGGCTGTGCTCGTGATAATTTCCGGCTATTTGATGGGTAACATTTTACCGGCTTACTATTTCGGCAGGCTGAAGGGGATTGACATTCGCAATGAGGGCGCGGAATATGCCGGTACGATAAATGTCTATCATGTGTTGGGTTTGAAGTTTGCGCTACTCACCGGGCTCGTCGATTTGCTCAAGGGCGTTTTTGCCATTCAAATTGCGCTCGCTCTCGGAGCTGATTTTCGTCTCGCCCAGTGGAGCGGAATCGCCGCCGTTGCCGGACACGTGTTGCCGTTCTATTTGAATTTCCGCGGCGGACAGGGTGTTGCTTGCGCAACGGGAATTTTGCTCTATTATCTCATTCATTTTCTCCTTTCCGGGGGCATTCCGATCACAGCGTTGTTGTATTTCGCCGTCGTTGTTGTAATTTTTGCTTACGTGGCGCGCGAGGGAGAAATCATTAGTCAAATTATTCTCCCGCTACTGGTTCTGACGTCGATTCACAACGCCCCTGATGATCCGAGAAACGTTTTTTTCGCCATGATTGCCATTTACATTATGGCTGTCGGGATGCACAATATCATTGCGCGGCAGCTGATGACCATTCCCGACGAGGAATTTGCTCGTTTCCGCTGGCGGATTTTTTTGCGGCCTTTTGCGTTGTTGCTCATTTTTATTTATTTGATTTACGGAAAAAATCAGGCGCTCATTTTAATCGGCGCGCTTTTGCTGGTGAGTCTTGTGTTGGACATGGACCGCATCAGCGGAAAAAATTTTCTGTCGCGAATCTTTTTCAAAGATTTTACTTTTAGCAAGCCCAATGAAAAGCGCCAATTGTCTTCAATCACGTTGTTTCTTTTCTCCTTCGCCCTGGTGCTGTGGCTTTTCCCGAAACTCATTGCTTTTACGTCAATCTTGCTATTGATTTTCGGCGATATGTTTGGGAAAATTTTCGGAATGGCGTTTCATCGTCATCGTTTTTTCAATAAATCTCTGGAGGGAAGTCTAGCGTTCTTTGGCTGCGGATTGATTTGTAGTTACGTGCTCACTTTACTATTCAATTGGAATTTTATTTTGTTGCTCATTGGCGTTGTCGCAGCAACAGTCACTGAAGCGATGAGCCGAAAAATCAGCGACAATTTGAGCGTGCCAATCGTGAGCAGCATTGCGATGGTGTTGGCGCATGCGGCAGGAATCAGTTTTTTGAATTTTTGAAAATTGAGGAGAACTTGAAATATGAAAAAGCTGGACATTTTGCTTGTGTTTATGGTCGCAGGAATTGTTTTCTGCAACCGGGGCTTGACGCCGACCGGAACCGAGCCGTTGCCGCAGTCAGATTTGCCGTTTCCCGTTGAAGTTTCCGGCGGCGAAATGACCGGCCATTGGATTCCCGCCAGCGAAAATCCATTGGAAGCGGCGCTCGTCAATCCCGAGGCGCTAACGGGGATGGTGGACAGTCTCATTTTGCATAGCCGTTTGAGCGGCAGTTTGACTGTAGAACCGGAAATGGAGATGGTTTTTGATTCGCTGTTGATTCAAATTTACCCGGATGTCTATTTCGGCGGAATGAAAATTCCGGTCAGCCCGTTCATTGAATTCGTGGACACAACGATTACTTACCAACAGCCCTGGTCCAACGTTGTCGTCGTTCCCATCAAAACTACATTTTTGAAAATTGATACGCTGGGCTATTCGGCGACTGGCGACTCATTGACGCTGGTCACCAAGCCCGTGGGGTTCCCGGGATTTGAATTTGCTGAGTATTATTTGTTGTTTCGTTTTGTGAAAGAATAATTTCAGTGAGGAAGGAAATATCTCACACAGAGGCGCCAAGCCACAAAGTTAATTAAAAGAAAAGAGTGGCGGTGGCTTTGTGGCTCCGCGGCTTTGTGTGAGGATGAAATATTATTTTCCAAAGCACAAAAAAATCTGTATTTTTCGTATGATTAATTTGCAAATCGACAATCATCAGAAAGGTCGGTGAAGGTTATGATACAGTTGGGAAAAAGATTTTTGTTAATTTTATTCATCATCGCTCTCTCTATGGCAGGCGCGGCGCGAAAGACATTCCCCGCTGCTAAAAAAGAGGGCGTGATTACCGGCGTTGTCGTTCGTCAGGAAACTGGCGAGCCGCTGCCGCTGGCGAATGTTTATCTCGAAGGTACCGTGCTCGGAGCGGCGACGGACCGAGACGGACGTTTCGTCATCGCTCACGTCCAGCCGGGAAATTATCACCTCGTTTGTTCTGCCATCGGATTTCGTCGGCAAACTCGTACCATTAAAATTACGTCGAATGATACTTTGAAATTAACGTTTCGCATGCATCCCACGCCAGTTCCCATGAGCCGTCTGGTTGTTACTGCCAGCAAATTTCAAAAATCTGTGGAAGATGTTTCGGTGCGCATGGATTTGGTAACGCCGGAAGAATTGTCTTCGCGAAACGCGACCACGCTCAGCGAAGGGCTGAAATATTTGCCCGGCGTGCAGGTGGCAGGAAATAACATTTCCATTCGCGGCTCCAACTGGTTTAGTTACGGCCTGGGCACGCGAACGCTCGTGCTGCTCGACGGCGTTCCGTTTGTTTCCGGCGATGAGAATAAAGTCTTTTTTGAGGCAGTGCCGGTTTCCGAGATCAAACAGGTTGAAGTGATGAAGGGACCGGGCTCTGCGTTGTACGGTTCCAGCGCTATGGCAGGCGTGATCAACATCATCACGGAAAAACCGGCGACAGATTCGGCGAATATTCAACTGTCGCTCTATTCCGGCGTTTACGACAAACCATCTTACAAACAGTGGCGCTGGAACGAAAACTACCGCTCATTTCGGGGCACAAATTTGACCTATCGCAACAATTTCTGGGGCGTGCAAAGCAGCCTCACTTTCAATTACAATCAGAATTCCAATTTCAAACGCGACGCCGATTACCGTAATATCAATTTTTTCGGAAAATTTTATTTCGACGTCAACCCCAACAATCACTGGCAGGTAACGGCAGGAATGCTGCAACGTGAAGCCGGCGGATTTCTTTTTTGGAAGGACCGGGATCATGCGCTGGAACCCGGCAATGAACCCAAAGACAGTTTTACCCGCTCAAAAACGGACATCCTTTACGTGCACACGCTAATGACGCAGACGGTGAGCAGCAAATTCTACTACCAACTTCGATTTAATTATCGGCAAAATATTTTGAAGGAAATTGCCAACCCGCTGCCGGGGAAAAACCCTGAAACCGTCGGACTTTTTCGTCGCACAGAGGGCGAAACTTATGGTCACGAAATGCAATTTACCTATCAGTGGAATGCCAGATACAATGCCGTTTTTGGTTGGAATGCGGACTGGAAAAAAGTGGACGCGATCCAGTACGGCAAAAGAGAGGCTACGGATGCTTCCATTTACGGTCAGTTGAGCAGTTGGATGACCAATGCGGTGAAGGCGGATCTTGGCGTTCGCTGGGATGTGGAGCGAATTGCCAATGTGCCGACGTCTTCGCAGGTCAATCCGAAATTGGGCGTCAATTTCAGTCTGAGCAAACGCAGCCATCTCCGTTTTGCGGTAGGCCGCGGCTTTCGGGCGCCGTCCATCGGGGAGCGGTTTGTCTCCACTTACGAAAATCAAATAAAGGTTTTGCCCAATCCGGATTTGAAACCGGAAAGCAATGTCTCTGCCGAAGTCGGTTTTCTGTCAAATCTCACTGATTGGTGGCAATTTGACGTGGGTTATTTTTACAACGATTACGAGAATCTGATTGATCCCACGCTTCAGTCCGGCGAGTTGGCAGTGAAATTCGAAAATGTGGCGCGTGCGATAATTCAGGGTGTCGAGTTGCATCACGATTTTAGTTTCTGGAGACAGCGCGCGCAATTGTCTCTGGGGTATGTTTACTTGCACACCCAAGATTTGTCAAAATTTGTCCACGGCGTTCCCAATCCGAATTACGGAAAAGATCTCAAATATCGTCCCAATCATTCTTTCACCAGCCGGCTCACCTTATCCTGGCACCCGTTCGAGCTTGGTGTCGATTTCCGTTATTTGAGCAAAGCGAAACGTGTCGATTATGTGACCAATATTCCTGACATCACGCGTCAGGTGCCAACTTATGTCGCCGATGTTCAGTTGCGTTATCGAAGATCAAATTATGCTGTGGATTTGATTGTAAATAATTTGTTTCAATATTATTATTTGGTTTCTCCGGGCAACATGGGCGACATTCGAAATGTGCGGCTGCAATTGAGCTGGCAGTTGCGAGATGCGAGTTGATTGCGTGAGGTTGCAATCTTCAAATTGATTGCTCCTTTGAAGGGTTGCGGCATGTTCCGAAAAAATTAAAACAAAGAGCCAAAATCTCTCCAGCGAAATACACGCCCTTTTGGCCATTGTTGATTTTGGTCGCCGCCATAAATTAGGGCTAATTGATCTGTGGAACAATTTGCTAATTTCTGCCAATAGTTGAGCCCTTTGAAGAATTCCGGGTTTATTGTGGTGCTCGATTTGATTTCTACCGCTGTCACACTCTGGCCTGATTCAATGACACAATCTATTTCGTGT
>JAADFU010000019.1 GCA_013152715.1 Calditrichota bacterium | reverse complement strand
TTGAACTATTCTGCCACCAAAATTGAATCAGACACAAATCTAATCAAAAATCAAATTCCCCTTGCGGGTTTTGTTCTTTAATTTTTTCTTTAACTCTTTTAATGAGTTTTGCCGCAGTTTCTTTTGCTTTTTCTGCTTCGCTTTCGGTGCAATCTTCCGCTTCATAAATAAATACGTGTCTTTTCTTCCGGTAACGCTCAAATTGTTTGGTTTCAATTTGATATTCTTCGCCCAATATTTTGGCGACAATGTCAACAACTGTTTTGTGCATTTGTCCGTCGGCCGGTAAATAACCAAAAGAGTAAAGCAAAGCCCGTCCTGCTTTGAGCATGGCGTTATAGGCTAAATTCATCGCGTTTCCCGGATCGCTATTTATCAAACGGTCAAAGCTTTGCAGGTCTTTCTCCGCCCTGAGGATAAGTCTGGAAATTTGTTTAAAATTTGGTTGTTGTTTCTTGATTAAGCCCCTTTTCAAATAATCACTGAGATCAATCATAACTTACCTTTTACTAAGATAAATTTATCGGTCAATATTTCATTGAGAAATGGATCCTGGGAAGATTTTTTTTCGTCAAACTCATTTTTTGTATAGTAACGATAGTTGATTTCTCGTTGGATAATTTTTTCAATTTTTTCAATTCCCATTAAAAAATCATTTTCAGCCTCGGAATTGCCCACCAGAAGCACGTCTATATCAGAATTAACGCGCATCATATCCTTTGCATAACTGCCAAATATTAGAGCAAGATAAATACCATCAATACTATCAACTAATTGTTTTAATAACCCCTCAACTCCGGCTGTTTTTTGGACGATACTTTTTATCTCTTTCAATAATGGATAATCCGGATTTATTCGAAATAGCCTTCGGTTCCCATGTCGCCGGCTGATGACTAAACCATGGCGTTCGAGAGCATTAAGACCTTTTTGCAACACGCCAGCTTTCTTCCCAACAATATGAGCTATCTCGCTCAGATAATATTCTTTTGTCGGCTGGCTTATTAGGATTGAGAGCAATTTTAACTGGTTTTCTGTGTACATAATTTTTTGTTTACATTAATTGGTATGCCGTTGGCATAAGATTGTATGCCGTTTGGGTAATGTGTTGTTTAATTTGCAATCTGAGTGTAGTGCTATCATTTTTTCTCATTCACTGGTTCAGAATTGAATCAGGGGGCTGTATCAAAAGTCATTTTTTTGAATCAAAATATTGAACTTACGTACAAAAAAACGTCCGTTTTAGGGCTTTTGATACAGCCCCATTTTCTCCCAAGCTTTCCCTTGAAAGAATTCAATGTTAAACCCCGTTTGGGGTTTTTGATTTTCGGAAATATTTTAAGCTACCAATATTCAACGCCTTCGGCGTTACTAATTCTAAAAAAAATCATACTTGTCGAACGCTGTTGAAAAAAGCGGTCTTATAATTAAATCATGCATAGCCGAAATCCCGAAGGGATTCAACGTTTGTAGAAAAATACATGTCAAAACCCAGCCAACTCCGAAGGAGTTGAACATTTATTAAACAAAATACTTTTACATCCGCCGTGTGCAGAGCCGCCTTCGACATGGACGCTGTAGCTGAATAGTTAGTCCCTAACGGCACTTTTCGCATGATGCAACACTTTATAAAATGTAAAGCCCAGATTTGTCGCATGTTACACCCTTAAACTGACGGCTATGCCCCTTCCCTCTTTTTACCATTAAAAAATGTTTTTTCGCCCCACGAAGGCGATAATGCAGCTCTCTCAAATTTACTAATTTCTCCGCTTGGGAACAGGGACCACGCCCTCGACGAATACGCGCACCGAGTCCTGTCCGAAATTTGAAGGATTCAATTGATCAAATGCCACCGCGCGGAGCAGAATTTCTCCTGCCAGACGCGTCACATCCCAATCGGCGAATTGGTAAGGGCGACTTTCGTCAGAATAAATCAAAGAATCATTCATGAAAAAATCGACGCGGGCGATGGGAAAATCAAAAGCCACATTCACTTCGACAGCATATTTCCCGATGCCGGGAATAATTTCACCGTTCAACGGACGGACAAATGAAACGACCGGGCTTTCGTCGCCCTTGACAGTCACGTACACACCGCCCTTTGTTTCGCCGCCGTTTTCGTCTTTGACCGTCACTTCAATGCGATATTTTCCGGAAAATTCCGGCGCCACCCATTTCACTTCGCTCTCGGTGTCGCTGAGCAATTCCCCCACCGAACCGTCGTCCCAGTGAAATGAAAGCAAATCATCGTCCGGGTCTTCAGCAATGACTTTGAGCGTGGTCGTGTCCTGCGTGCCAATCTGCCGCGGCTCAGCAGTAACGCTGTTGATGATGGGCAATTTGTTCGCCAATTTTTCCACCACGCCACAGCTTGCGAGCACGAAAAAGACGAGCATTACAACCATGATTATTTTTGACGTCATTTTTTCACCTCAGGCTAAAATTTTTCCGCCTGAAAAACTTCCCTTCCGGCGTCGGATTTTTGAATAAACACCACAGCAAAAGTTTGGCTCGGATCTTCGTCATTGGCTAAAGTTGCCTCAAATGAAAAAGATTTCACCTCGCCGGCATTAATTTCAGAGATAGTTACCGCAGACAAAATTTTTCGCACCACAGCTCGATGCCGCGCAACGCCCTTGTCTTCGATGATCACCGCTTGCAAAATCAAATCAGACTCGCTACGACTCCCTAATTTGGCAATTTGCAAATTTAATCGGAACAGATTATTTTCAATCGTTTTTTCCCCGACAATTTGAAAATACGCATCCTGCTCTGTCAATTCAGCCAATTGCTCCAGATAACGATTTTTCACATAATCAGAAGAAGCGCCCTGAACCCGATTCGCCGCGCCGTTGAAAAATGCATCCGGTATCCCGCGTTCCGCTGGATCGGGAACGTACTTGTGGTATCGCGTCAGGCAATCGGATTGCTCGTACAGATCGTTCCAATTCTCGTTTTCGACGTGATATTCCAAAATCAGCAAATTATCCGAAAACGAATTCCTGCTGCGAATGTCGTCCAGCGCGTCCAATGCGTAGTGGCTGTACGGATAGCCCGTGCTGTCGTTGACAAAAACCTCGACGAGATTCTTGCGCGGTACGCGGCTGGAAGAATTTTTGGGATCCAGGACGTTGTCCCGATCCAGATCTGCGCAAAAGGAAAAAAACACAGCCGTCAGAAAAATAATTCGCCACAAAAGTCGCATTTTTGCACCAGGTTTATTTAATTGATTATTAAGAAATTAAATCAGCCTCGCATTCAAAATCGAACGTACAGATTCAATGAAAAATTTCTCTCTCCGGGCAGGAGCGCCAGATTTATGCGATTGGCAAATTTATGTTCCTTTGAGCGTGAATTTGCCGCAAAAACTCTGTTGTTTCGACTACGATCCGCACTCCAGAGCGTAATTGTTATGATCATGGAGGTAGCCGTCGCCGCAATCAGCCAATTTCGAATCTTGTGGCTGCGATTGGCGCGGTCGTAGTAGCGATCAAAATCGTCAAAATTAGTCGCGTGATGGTAGTTGTCGTAATTTTTCCGATAATCGGCGTGCACGAGAATTGTCGTCAATGCCAGAGCACCCGTGACGCCGGCGGCGTACGCTGTATTATAATTGCGAATTTTCCATTCCGACGCTCGAGAGCCCCTGCCGGTGAGATCGAAAATGATATTTTGCGCCAACATGCGAACCATCGGCTGAAGATTTTCCTCGCCGCTGCCGGTCACTTTCTCGCCCAGGATTTGTCCCGTGGACACGCGAATCAGATGCGCGTCAATGCGCAAGTCGCCGCTCACCCGCTGAATCTCGCCGGTGATGATGTATTCCGCTCCGGCTAACTTGCCCACTTCCAGCGCGTGCTCGGGTTTGATGTAGCCAGCTTGCGCCAGCGCGTATTCCGACAGAATCGATTCGATTTTTTTTCGTTCCAGCACAGCGATCTGCCGGCATTGAGACAGTTCGGTCTTCAGCATTTCCGCCACGGCGCGTTCCAACCGGTCGTAGCGCGCGCGTTCGCTGCTGTTTTTGAAATCCATCACTGCCAGCGTCAGTGGTGATTCTTGCGCCAGCGCTTTCGCTGAAAAAGCCGCCGCAACAACGAACATCGTCAGAAAGACAATTTTTTTTCCGATAGCCATGAAAAAAGTTCTCCGGCTTTTTATTTCAAAAAATTTTGAACTGCGGTTTCCATTTTATTTTGGCCTTCCAAAATCAATTCCACAACCTCGCGCACGGCTCCTCTTCCGCCGCGTCTCTTGGTCACATAATCGGCGCGCTTGCGAATTTCCGCGACGGCATCGTTCACGGCGATTTTCAATCCGACCTGCACAAAGACCGGCAGATCATTTATGTCGTCAGCGACGTAAGCGACTTCCTGATCGGTCACTCCCATCGTCTCCTTGATCATCTCGTAGCCAGCGCGCTTGTCCCGCTGACCCTGAAAAAAAATATCTAATTTCAAATCCGACGCGCGCTTTTCCAGCGCAGCGGAGGCTCTGCCGCTAATAATTCCTACCTTCAATCCTGTCGCTTGAGCTAATTTAATTCCCAGCCCGTCTTTGACATCGAAAATTTTTAATTCTTCGCCGTCAGCACCGTAAATCACGCCGCCGTCTGTCAAAACGCCGTCCACGTCCAGCAGAATCAATTTTATTTTTTTCGCTTTATCCAAAACTTCCTTCTCACGTTCAGAGTTCAAAAGTCACATCCTCAAAATTTTTCGCCGTTTCTGCGATCTGTTTTAATTGTACGAGTAAATTCTCCAACTGTTGCAAAGGAAGCATATTCGCCGCATCGCAGAGCGCTTCTTCCACGCAAGGATGCGTCTCTAAAAAAATTGCCTGACAACCCACAGCAACGGCGGCACGCGCCAAGGGAAAAATGAATTGCGGCTGACCGCCGGATTTTCCGCCACCGGCGCCGGGAAGCTGCAAACTGTGCGTGGCGTCAAAAACTACCGGAAAGCCCAAATTTCTCATGATCACCAGCGAACGAAAATCAACAACTAAATTGTGATAGCCAAATGTCGCGCCGCGTTCCGTCAAAATCACCTGTTCATTGCCTGATTTCACCGCCTTTTGCGCCACTGGTCCCATGTCCTCCGGCGCCATGAATTGCCCTTTTTTAATATTGACGGCCACCCCGGTTTTCGCGGCAGCAACGACGATGTCTGTCTGCCGACACAAAAAAGCGGGAATTTGCAACACATCAGCAACTTCTGCCACGGGTGACGCTTCAGCAGCCGTGTGAATATCCGTCAAAATGGCAACGCCCAATTCTTTTTTTACTTTTTCCAAAATTTTCAGACCTTGTTCCAGACCGGGGCCGGTGTACGAAGTCAAACTCTGACGATTGGCTTTGGTGTAAGATGATTTGTAAATGTAAGGTATGCCCAATTTGTCAGTAATCTTTTTCACGGCCTCGCCGGTCTCCAGCGCAATCTTCTCCGTCTCAATCACGCACGGGCCGGCAATCAACGCCAGCGGCTGCTTCGGACCGATCTTTATTTCGCCAACAGTAACAGTAATCATATTTTCAAATTTCCTCAAGCTAGTTATTTTTCTTGCTGTACGCCAGCGACGCTTTGACAAATTCGCGAAAAAGCGGATGCGGTTTCAACGCCCGAGATTTTAGCTCAGGGTGAAATTGCACTGCCACAAACCAGGGATGTTCCGACGACTCAATCATTTCCACCAGATCCAGCTCCGGATTGATTCCGCTGAAAATAAGCCCGTGCGCGCCGAGTTGATCGAGATAATCATTATTGACTTCATAGCGGTGCCGATGGCGCTCGCTAATCTTTTCGGCATCGTAAATTTTGAACGCTCTGCTGGATTTTTTCACAACACAAGGTTGAGCGCCGAGTCTCATGGTGCCGCCCTTGGACTTGATCCTTTTCTGTTCTTCCATCAGATCGATCACCGGAAAATCCGTGTGCTCATCAAATTCCGTGCTATTGGCGCCTTCCATCCCGCACACGTGACGCGCGAATTCGATCACCGCGCATTGCAATCCGAGACAGATGCCGAAAAAGGGGATTTTATTTTCGCGTACGTACTGAATCGCGGCAATTTTGCCCTCGATACCGCGGCTGCCAAAACCGCCCGGTACAAGCAAACCGGAAACATCGCTCAAATATTTTTCCGCTCCTTCTTTTTCAATATCCTCCGCCTCAATCCAGCGCAAATTTACACGAGTGTCGTTGGCAACGCCGGCGTGGACAAAAGATTCGGCAATGGACTTGTAAGAATCCTGCAATTCAACATATTTGCCGCACACAGCGATGGTAACTTCGTGCGTCGGATTTTTCACTTTGTCGACAAATTTTTTCCATTGCGACAATTGCGGTTTGCCAACCTTCAAATTTAATTTTTTAACGACAATTTCATCCAACCCGCCATTGTGAAACATCAGCGGCACTTCGTAGATTGTCTTCACGTCGTGGGCGCTGATAACCGACTCCACCGGCACGCTACAGAAAAGGCCGATTTTTTTTCTCAGCCCCAATTCCAATGGCGTCTCGGCGCGGCAAAGCAAAATATCCGGCTGAATGCCGATCTCGCGCAGCCGCATCACCGAATGCTGCGTCGGTTTTGTTTTCAGCTCTCCGGCAGCACGAATGAAGGGCACCAGCGTCAGATGCACGTTGACCTGATTTTCCTCGCCCACATCGAGCCGAAATTGACGGATCGCTTCCAAAAACGGCAGACTCTCAATATCGCCGACAGTGCCGCCGACTTCGGTAATGATGACGTCGTATTTTTCCTCGCTATTTGCCAAATCTATGATGCGGCGTTTTATTTCATCGGTAATGTGCGGGATCACCTGCACCGTACGACCGAGATAATCGCCGTTACGCTCGCGCCGGATCACCGTGTAATAAATTTGCCCGGTGGTCGCGTTATTCCGCGTGCTCATATTCATATTTAAAAATCGCTCATAATGACCCAGATCGAGATCTGTTTCAGCGCCGTCGTCAGTCACGTAAACTTCTCCGTGCTGGTAGGGACTCAATGTGCCCGGATCAACGTTCAAATAAGGATCCATTTTCAGAATCGTCACCTTCAAACCGCGCGCTTGCAGCAAGTATCCCAGCGACGCAGATGCGATTCCCTTTCCCAAAGAAGAAACAACGCCGCCTGTCACAAAAATGAACTTTGTCCCGCCAACTTTACTCAATATTCATCTCCTTCAAATATCGTTCGACTTTCGCGATGTCCTCGGGAACATCCACTCCCATCGCAATTTTATCAGTCAGTGCCACTTTCAGCCGATAGCCGTTCTCCAACATCCGCAATTGCTCCAACTGTTCCGCTTTTTCCAGTGCGGAAGGCGGCAAATCGACAAATTTCAATAAAAAATTCCGGCGATAAATGTAAATTCCGACATGCCAATAGTAAACTGATTTTCTCGGCCATTCCGACCTCTCTGCCCCATCGCGCTGAAACGGAATGACCGCGCGGGAAAAATAGAGCGCGTACCAGTTTTTGTCCACAACAACTTTGACAATGTTCGGATTCAGCAAATCTTTGGCTGACTCAATCTTTCGCACTAAAGTTCCCACTGGCGCATCCGCATTGTCTGCCATCAGCCGAACTAATTGATCAATAACTTCCGCATCGATGAGCGGCTCGTCGCCCTGAATATTGACCACCAAATCGCAATCCAGCCCTCTCGCCACTTCTGCGATGCGTTCGCTTCCGTTTGCCGCTTGCGGCGAGGTCATTTCCGCGCGTCCGCCGAATTTTTTCACTGCGCCCAAAATTCGTTCATCATCCGTAGCCACAATGACATCGTCCAACAATTTCGCCAGACTTGCCCGTTCGTAAACGCGCTGAATCATCGGCTTGCCGGCAATTCGCGCCAGCGGCTTGCCCGGGAAACGAGTTGACTGATATCGCGCCGGAATAATGCCCACTGTCTTCAATCTATTCATCAATCTAAATTCCGCTCAGTTTTCATTTAGCAGCGAACAAAACAAACAATAGAATATTGTAAAAAAACTCTAAAATCGAAACTCGTAACTCAAAACTATGAACTATGGACTCTTCCTCACCACCCTCGGCACGATGAAAAAATCTCCGTGCCGCTTCGAAGCGTTCAGCAAAGTCTCTTTCGCAGATAAACCGGCAGTAGCCCGATCTTCTCGCAACGGAGTCGCTTCTCCGCTTTCGCAATCGAGTTCCGTCCGCGGCAGCAAATCTAACTCATCAATTTTTTCCATGTACCCTAAAATCCGGTTGAGTTGCTGAATCAACGCTGCTTTTTCCTGCTCTGAAAATTCCAGTCGCGCCAATTTCGAAAGTCGGTCGATGTCCTGCCTTGTGATCGCCATTTGACTGCAAAATTTAATTCTCAAAAATCAAGGGCTTATTTGAACGCAAAATACGTCTAATCAAGGGCTAATATAAAACAATTCTGTGAAATAGTCAACAAGAAAATGCGGGAAGCGGCGCACACTTTGCAGAGGAAAAGCAAACGAAAAATAAGATTAGAAAGCAAGACCGAAGGCTTGAAATAAAAACAGGGGCAACCGATCAGCTACCCCTATTAGCGGGAATGTGTGGGAATCGAACCCACCTATCCCGACTGTTGCCGGGACACAACGGATTTGAAGTCCGCGAGGCTCACCAGATGCCCTTGCATTCCCAGGTGTTTTTCAATTTCGGGTAATAAAAATAATAATTTTTTTGGTGAGAAGCAAGAGTTTTTTGGGCTGCTGGCCTCTGGCTTTTAGCTCTTGGCTTCTCGCTGTTGGCAGAGTTATCTTTCTTCTCTATAAGCCAAATGCGAAAAGCGAAGTGCCAAAAGCCAAATGCGAAGGGCGAAACGCCAAAACCTACCGCAATTTCTGATAAAGTCTATTCAGCATTTTCCCAATAGAACTATAGTTTGCGCCTAATGGCCTAAAAAGCGACTCTGACAAATACTTTAAATCAAAACACAGCTCTAATTGATATTCAACTTCGGCGCACGAGCCGACGGCAATATCGACAAATCTTCTAAATTCCCCCTCGCTATTTTTAGCGCCGCCCTCAATCAAATTCATCGGAATAGAATACGCCGCTCGCCGTAATTGAGATGTTAAACCATATCTTTCTTCTTTGGGAAACGATTTTGTCACTTCATAAATTTTCAGAACCATTTCATGGGATAGTTTGAAAACATCATAGTTTCTAATATTGCGAGACATGATTCCCTCCATTGGATTTTTAACAATCATGCAGAATGGGCGAAAAAAAATTGGATGGATGTTGGCTATTGGCTATTGGCACTTGGCTTTTGGCATCCGGCTATTGGCTTCTCTTCCAGTTCAATCCTCCTTTTCACGAAAAGCGAAAGGCAAAAAGCTAAATGCCAAACGCGTTTCTACCAATCCTCTAATACAGAACGAGGCAAACAAAGACTGCCGGCGATCCGCTTTTAGCTCCTGGCAAGCCATCCCTCATCTGTCAACCAAAAGCGAAAAGCCACACTCCCGATATCCCCTTCGCGGAAAATC
>JAADFU010000018.1:58615-103833 GCA_013152715.1 Calditrichota bacterium | reverse complement strand
GCGCTGGTTGGTACAATTCGGGAGTGACGGCGAATTTCAGTGTGAGCAGTCCGGCGAATGAATCGAATGGCACGCGTTATGTATTTACGCAATGGAGCGGCGCTTACAGCGGGACGAATAGTTCTGGCAGCACGACTATGTCTGGCCCCAAAGAGGTTGTGGCAAATTGGAAGACGCAACACTATTTAACAACGTCGGAGAATCCGAGTGCCGGGGGTGATATTACGCCTTCGCCGCCGGGGGCATGGTATGATAGTGGAGAGAATGTTCAAGTCAATGCGACTGTTTCCAGTGGGTATGAGTGGGCAGGTTGGTCAGGTGATTTGAGCGGCACGTCTCGTCCGGCAACGGTACAGATGACGAGTCCCAAACAAGTGACAGCAAATTTTGGCAAATTAGTAGATGTGACTGTTGGTACGAATCCTGTTGGCTTATCATTTCGCGTTGACGGGACAACTTATACGAGTAGTCAGGTTTTTCATTGGGTAGAGAATAGCCAACACACATTGGCAGTGGATTCGCCCCAAAGCGGCGCGACGAATGTTCAATATCTTTACTCGAACTGGACAGACGGAGGCAACCAGAGCCATACGTACGTCGTTCCTGGTTCGAATCGGACAGTTACGGCGAATTTCACGACGCAGTATTATTTAACAGTAAACTCGAGTCACGACTCGCCTCAGGGGACAGGTTGGTACAATTCGGGGTCGACGGCGAATTTCAGTGTGAGCAGTCCTGCGGACGAATCGAATGGTACGCGATATATGTTCACGACGTGGAGCGGGGATTATACTGGCAGTAGCCCATCGGGCAGTGTGACGATGAATCAACCGAAAGAAGTTACGGCGAACTGGGATGCGCAGTATTATTTGACAGTAACGTCGGCGCACGACTCGGCGCTGGTTGGTACAATTCGGGAGTGACGGCGAATTTCAGTGTGAGCAGTCCGGCGAATGAATCGAATGGCACGCGTTATGTATTTACGCAGTGGAGCGGGGATTACAGCGGGACGAATAGTTCTGGCAGCACGACTATGTCTGGCCCCAAAGAGGTTGTGGCAAATTGGAAGACGCAATATTTCTTGTCGATGACGGAAAATCCGCCGGAGGGAGGCACAGCAACGCCAGCTCCCCCGGGCGTTTGGTACGATGAAAATGAATCTGTTCAAATCAGCGCAACTGCGGCGACGAGCTACCATTGGGACGGCTGGTCGGGCGATGTTACTGGAATGGATAATCCGACGCAGGTTACGATGAATGGACCCAAAAACATTACTGCAAATTTTTTGGGGGAAGAAATTATCACTAAACCAAATAAGCCAACAGGACCTCAATCAGGAATTATCGGGCAGCAATTGACGTATTCAACCGGAGGCTCTACAAGCAATTTAGGGCATAGCGTTGAGTATAAGTTTGATTGGGGAGATGGTAGCGAATCCAACTGGGGCTCCAAAACCAAATCACATACTTATAACGAAACAGGGACATACACTGTCAAGGCAAAAGCGCGCTGCACAACGCATATAAATATCGTATCCTCTTGGTCAAGCGGCTTGCAAGTGGACGTCGCCGGCTATCATTTGAATGTATCAGTTTCCCCGGAAAATGCGGGTGAAGTACAGCGAAGTCCAAATAAAAATGAATATGCTTATCACGAATCAGTACGTCTTACGGCTGTCGCATCTAACCAGGCTTATGTCTTCGATCACTGGAGTGGAGATTTAACTGGATCAACAAATCCGAAAACAATTACCATGAATGGCAATAAAAATGTTACAGCAAATTTTGTGATGGAGACCGTGTCGATTCCTAATAAACCGACAGGTCCGAGTAGTCTTAAAGCCGGAGATGAGTATCATTTTTCTACAGGAGGGGCATCGAGCAGTTTGGGTCATAGTATTCAGTACCAATTCGATTTTGGAGACGGAAACCAATCAAATTGGGGGTCAGCTTCAGTAGATTATGTTTACTCAAAAACCGGAGATTTCGAAATTAAAGCGCATGCGCGCTGTGCCGAACATAGTGAGGTAGTTTCCGATTGGTCGGCCGGATTAATAGTACATGTCTCTGGCTTAATGTTGACTGTTAATGTCAATCCTGATCTCTCCGGTCATGTCACAATTAATCCGGATAAACAGGAGTACGATTTATCGGAAGTTGTTCAAATTCGTGCATTTCCGGCTGATGTAAGCTGGGAATTTCAAAATTGGACAGGGGATATAGACACGACTACTTGGAATCCCGTCAACCTTTTTATGAAAAGAGATCGAGTTATCTACGCTAACTTTATAAGCGAAACCGTTTCTAAACCGGCAATTATTGAGGGTCCGACATCTGGGACCATAAACGTACAAATGACGTTTGTGGCTAATAATGCTTCAAGTAGCTTCGGGCATGTAGTGGAATATCAATTTGACTGGGGTGATAGTACGAAATCAGAATGGGGAGACGCTTCGCAACAACATTTTTATTCTAACACTGGAATAATGTATGTCAGAGCACACGCGCGCTGCGCTCAGCACCCGCGTGTCGTATCGGAATGGTCAGCGTCACATGAAATTAATATTTCTGCATACACATTAACGATACTAATCGATCCTCCGGGATGGGGCGAGGTTAACAAAAATCCAGATGATTCAACCTTTGCTGCGGGCGAGACAGTGGAATTGTTCGCTGCTGGAAATAAGGGCTATTCTTTCACTGAATGGTCAGGAGATTTGATAGGAAATGAAAATCCGAAGAATATCGTTATGAATTCCGACAAGACAGTGACAGCTCATTTTACCCGGACGGAAGAAACAGTATCAGCCCCTACTTTTGTTGCCGGGCCGGATTCAGGTATCATGGGTAGATTCCTGACATTTTCAACGGGGGGGTCTGTTAGCAATTTAGGTAATCCTGTGGAATACCAGTTCAAATGGGGAGACGGATTGCTGTCAACATGGGATGATTCCGTTAAAAGTCATGCTTATTTTGTTACGGGAATAAAACTCGTCCAGTCAAGAGCCAGGTCAAAGGTCAATATGAGTATTGTTTCCGGTTGGTCTCAACCTCAAAATGTCACTTTGTCTGGCCGGAAACTTGTGGTTAGGGCTGCCCCGGAAGGCGCCGGACAAATTTTAGTCAGTCCGCATCAGGATGAATATCCGGACAGCGCAACAGTGCATTTGACTGCTGTTCCAAATCAGGGTTACACTTTCAATCATTGGAACGGCAGCTTTTCCGGAAATGATAATCCGATAACAATTGTGCTGGATTGTGACAAGGATTTCGTCGCGGAATTTTCACAAAGCGAGGAACAAATTTCTCCGCCGATTTCACCGGTAGCCGTCGAACAAGGGATTATCGGACAGCACATTGTTTTCTCGACTGACAGCGCCAGAAGCAATCTGGGCAATGAGGTAGAATATCAATTTAATTGGGGAGATGGCACACTTTCGCAATGGGGTGCGAAAGAAAGGGCGCACGTCTATTTCATGCCATATACATTTGAAGTTCGTGCACGTGGCAGATCAAAAGTTTCGTCTGATGTGATATCTAATTGGTCAGCCCCACATTTGATTGAAATTTCCGGATTGGAATTGAATATAATTGTAGAGCCGGAGAGCAGCGGCGTTGTGGTCAAAAGCCCACAAAAGGTTCAGTATGCTTATCAGGATACTGTCCGTTTGTATACTGTGGGTTTGGAAAATTACAGCTTCGATCATTGGAGCGGAGATTTGACCGGCGATTTTGATCCGGGTGTTATTGTGATGAATGGTAATAAAGAGGTAACGGCATTCTTTGGTGTGAAAGTGCCTCCTGTTACTGCGCCGCAGTCAATTACAGGCCCGGACAAGGGATATCGGGCACAATCATTGGTTTTTGTTGCGCGAGGAGCCAAAACGGCAAATGGAGATAGTGCGAATTACCAATTTGATTGGGGCGATGGACTGTTGTCAACCTGGGGTGATTCTGTGCAATCTCACAAATTTTTCAATTCCGGAGATTATCTTGTTCGGTCTCGAGCGCGAAGCAAAAGCGATACTGTTTCAGTTTCCAATTGGTCCGGAGAATTTCAGGTTCGTATCAGCGGATGTAAGTTGATTGTGAACCTTGATCCTGAAAATGCCGGTGATGTTGAGAAATTCCCCAACGAAAGCGATTATGATTTTAATGAAATAGTTGAGCTAAAAGCGAATGATAGCCCGAATTATATTTTTGTTAATTGGAATGGTGTGAGTCGGGATACAAGTCGGTCAAAGTTGATAACAATGGTGGGTGATACGACTATCACGGCTTTCTTCGAGTCAGTGACTGGCGTAGAATCTGAAGGAAATCAAAAACCGACTTCGTATGCTTTGTCACAAAATTACCCTAATCCTTTCAATCCGGAAACACGCATTAAATTTCAAATCCCAAAACCCGAAAAAGTCAAGTTGACTGTCTACAATATTCGTGGTCAGATTGTTCGCGTACTGCTGAATGAATTTAAGCCGGCTGGTTTTTATACGCTAATTTGGGATGCCAGGAACGAAAACGGCGAGAAAGTGCCAACTGGAGTGTATCTGTATCGGTTTGAAACATCTGGATTCAATCAGGTAAAAAAGATGGTTCTTATTCGTTAGTTTGCTGTTTTGAGCTAAAGGGGTTTGAATTTCCAAAGTTATTTTAAAAATACGCTAACATTAATAATAATATAAAATTATAGACATGCCCAGTATTAACTCTTTAATATTTATGCAGATGAAAATCTGAAAACTTTATTTTAATTAAATACAAAATTTGGATAACTTTAAGTTTTTAACCCTTTATTTTGGCATGTATTTTGCAAAATAGTTCATAAAACGAGCCTGAAAATTCCGTTGAAAGCAGAGAAAGTCATAACTTAGCCGTTAAAACGGGAAATGATGTTGATAAAGTTCTTGACATGGTAGTAGCGTTTTAACGGTTTTTATTTGCAACTTGACTTTATTTCAGGGATCACTATTTTAAGGAAGTTTTTCTTCTTTTGCCTGTTGCGTTCACTATTTCAAAAAAAAGAAAAATGTTCTTGTAGAATTATGAACGAGCATATTGCATAGCAATAACACTCCAGGAGGTCGCAATGTTTCAAAAAGTTAAAAAGGCAGGAAAAAAATTTTTGTTTTTGGGGGGACTTGTTTTATCGTTGTCTTCTCCGTTGTTATGGGCTCAGAGTGAAACTTCCTCGGAGAAATCAACCAAATCAACTATTTTGCAGATTTTAAATATCGAGATTAACCCTGATGGCGCTGGATCAGTTACGAAAACTCCTGATAAAGCGAATTACGATGCGGGCGAAAAAGTTACACTGAAAGCAAATGCGGGCGGACGATATCAGTTCTTGAATTGGAGCGGCGATATTGATAGACTCGGGTACAATCCGGTGGATATTCACATGGAAGAAAATCGGACAATTGTCGCTAATTTTGTGATTCAAGATAATAATAAAATTACTTCTCCCAACAAACCCAGCGGCTCGACATCCGCCCAAACCGGTGAGTGGCTAACTTTTCGCTCCGGCGGGGCAAATAGCTCAATTGGGGGGAGTGTTGAATATTTGTATGATTGGGGGGATGGAAGAATCTCTGAATGGGGAGGATCAACAAGAACTTATGCTTTTGGGAAATCAGGTAGTTACAACGTCCGTGTGCGCGCCCGGAGCACAGCAGAGCCAAATACAGTTTCCGGTTGGTCAGCTTCATTGTCGGTACGCATCAATGGTCCTGATAAGCATATTTTAACAATTACAATCGAGCCTGAAAACGCAGGGCGCGTAGAGATTACGCCTGAACAAGATGGCTATGATGACGGAGATCAGGTTAAACTGCAAGCTATTCCTAACGCTGGCTACCGATTTGATCGCTGGACAGATGGTCTTAAAAGCACCACCAACCCGGTAAATATTTACATGCTAAAAAGTCGTTCAATCACAGCTAATTTTGTAAAAGATGGTGGAGGCGGCGGAGACACGGAAACGGTTACCACTCCGGATAAACCGGACGGCCCGACAAGCGGCCAGATTGATACAGACGTCCAATTTGTTTCAGGAAATGCAGCCAGTTCACTCGGTCATGAAGTGGAATACCAATTTGATTTTGGCGATGGAAATCAGTCGGGTTGGGGGAATGATCATGCTTCGCACCGCTATGCTGCTACTGGCGCATTCAATATAAAGGCACGAGCGAGATGTGCGGTCCACACGAACATCGTCTCCAATTGGTCTCCAAGCGCAACAATTAATATTACGGGCGAACAGGCAAATTATGTGTTGACAGTACTCGCCGATCCTGAAGCTGGGGGCACGGTTCAGAAAGATCCTGATAAGGACACCTATGCGCAGAATGAACGAGTTGCTTTGCATGCCACACCCAATTTGAATTATCGTTTTGACCATTGGAGTGGAGATATTTCTTACTACACGGATAATCCAATAAATATTTATATGAGAAGAAGCAGAACGATTATTGCAAATTTTATTTATGAGGGCGGAGAACAAGTGACTGTTCCAGATACAGTTATTGGACCTGCGGCAGCGTACAAAGATGTCGAGATTAGTTTCGCTACTGGCGGAAGCCAAAGCAGTCTCGGGCATCCGGTAGAGTACCAATTTGATTTTGGCGATGGTTCGCAATCTTTCTGGGGAGATTCAGTTCAGACACATACCTATACAGAAGTCGGAACTTTCTCTGTAAAAGCCCGGGCGCGCTGCAGTGAGGACGTTGGAGCTCAATCCGGCTGGTCAAAAAGTATCGACATCGTCATTAATGAATTGCTTGAAGGAAATACTTTGGATGTAAGTGTTGATCCTTTGAATTCGGGGATCGTGCAGATTCAGCCGCGAAAAAATTTGTATGCAGATAATGAAACTGTGCTGTTGTACGCTATTCCTTCAAATGGCAACGGGCCTTTTGATGGCAATATTTATGTTGAAGCGGAAACAGGAACATTGAGCGGAAATTTCTGGGTTGAAACCGATACGACTGCTTCGGAGAATATGTACATTTATGGCACGCAAGGTAGCCCTAGAGATGGAGATGCCATTTATCATGTCATTATTGAGACTACCGGGAATTATTTTATTTGGGGTAGATGTTATGCATTAGCTGATACCGAGGATAGTTTTTTCTTCCTCGTTGACGACGGCGACACTTTAACCTGGCATTTAGACAAAGACTATAATAAGTGGAAATGGCAGAAGGTGAGTGATCAACATCAGGTTCAACAGTTCAATCTGACAGCGGGGGAACATGAGTTGCGGGTTATCAAAAGAGACAAGAAGGCTCGTTTGGATAAATTAATTATTACCAGAGACGGTGGTTTTGAGCCGTCAGGAAAAATGGCCGTCGCGAATGAAGATTCGTTCAGTTTCCAATATTGGGGTGGAGATTTAGCAGGGACAGATAATCCGACTCAATTGACAATGGACGGCGATAAAAATGTGACGGCGCATTTTGTTTCAGGAACCGCTGAGATGGTGAGCGCGCCGACCATGATTGACGGTCCTGATAGCGGTTTCGTTGGTGATACATTAACTTTTACGACGAACGGAGCCATTGACAATAAAGGGAATCCAATTCAATATCAATTTGATTGGGGTGATGGGAATTTGTCCGGTTGGGGTGATTCCAGCGCAGTTCACATTTTCCAGGCTTCACAGCTTTATGAAATTAAAACACGCGCCAGAAGCACTGCCGATACGCTGGTGGTGTCCGGCTGGAGTCCGGCTTTTGTGATACAAATTTATCAAGAGACTGTTTCCGTTCCTACGTCTTTAACGGGGCCTGATTCTGTTTTTGTCGGAAAAAATGTCACCTTTGTAACGTCCGGCGCATTAGACAACAGGGGAACGGCCGTGGAATACCAGTTCGACTGGGGCGATGGGCAGCAGTCTCCCTGGGGAGATTCGAGTCAGACCTATGTTTATGCGGATTCTGGAGATTTTTCTGTAAAAGCCAGAGCCCGAAGTATCGTAAACCCTGCTGTCATGTCTGATTGGAGTCAGTTTGCAACAATTATTGTTCGTTATGAACCGGTGCCGCATTTTAGTATTTATATTACAATTAATCCGGAAACCAAAGGAACTGTAACCAAAGAACCAGATAAACAAGAATATGCAAAAAATGATACGGTGAAACTCACAGCGGTTGCTATTGAAGGTTACAATTTCGATAATTGGAGCGGAGACCTTGAAGGAACAGAAAATCCCATATTTGTTGTTTTGACACGCGACATGAATGTCACTGCAAATTTCTCGGAGGTTGTCGAATCTGTATCCACGCCGCTTACGCCAACTGGTCCGGACAGCGGCATGATCGGTGAACAATTGACATTTGTAACGACAGGCGCCGCGTGTAATCTGGGACACGAAGTTGAATATCAGTTCGATTGGGGAGATAGCACGCTTTCGGATTGGGGAAAGAATACCAGACAGCATATTTTTAGCTACAGTGATACAATGGAGATTCGCGCAAGAGCGCGCTGCAAAGAGAACAGCAGTGTAATATCCGACTGGAGCGATATTCATAAAGTCCTTATTGTGAAGTCTTTCAATTACTTTGTCAATATCATTGTTGACCCTCAGGGCTCTGGAACAGTCAATCGTACACCATTTAAAAGCAGTTACGAGAGCGGCGAAGTTGTTATATTATCTCCATTGCCGCTTTCGGGGTATGTTTTTGACCATTGGAGCGGAGATGTAACCGGCATTCAGAATCCTGAATTTTTAATCATTGACGGAAATAAAAATGTGACCGCTCATTTTAAAAATATAACAGGGGTTGAAAGAATCGACAAAGAGATTCCTGATGAATTTTCTCTTTCCCAAAATTATCCGAATCCTTTTAATCCGACAACGACGATTAATTTTCAATTGGCAAATTCTGGGCGCGTTAACTTGCAAATTTACAACATAAAAGGACAGCAGATAAAAAAGTTGGTAGATAGCTATCAGAGTGCCGGCTATTATCAAGTTCTCTGGGATGCTACAGATCAAAATGGGATGAAGGTTCCTTCAGGAATTTATTTTTACCAAATTCACACAGATGAGTTTACGCAAATCAGAAAAATGACGCTATTGAAATAAGCATTATTTGATCGGTAGAATTCAATAAAATAAAAGTATTTACAATAAGTTTAGCAATTTTATGGATCAATTTAAACACGGAAGGAAAACTTTTTAGTTTTTTTTATGAGGAGGATGGTGTTGATGAACCGAAAATTAGTTCCGGGAATGGAGATCAGAAAATTATTAATAGTTGCCTTATTTTTTATCATTGGAGTCGGAAATGTTTTTGCGACGCATCGAATAATGCCACTGGGTGATTCTATAACCCGAGGTATGGGAGGCGATCCACCCTATACTGGCTATCGCGATGATTTGTATCAAAAATTAATAAATGCCGGCTGGGATTTTGATTTTGTTGGCAGTCAGAGTGACGGAAGCGGATTTGACGCTGACCATGAAGGACACGGAGGCTGGCATGCAGATGATATACTAGCAAACATAGATACATGGCTGCTTGATAGTACGCCTGATGTAATCTTGTTGCATATTGGGACAAATGATGTGAGTTCAGGGGAACCTAACTCCCAGACAATAAGTGAGATAGAGGGAATTCTAGATAAAATTTATGCCTATAATTCACAAACTTCTATATTGTTGTGCAAATTGATACCACGCATAGAAACACCAGCGAATGAATACCTTCAAAATCAAGACCTAAATGCTAAAATTGAGGAGCTGTATAACACTAAAAAAAATCAAGGTTTTTATATTTATCTTGTTGATCAATACTCAGCATTTACACAAAATGACAATTGGCGAACAGAATATATGATTGATAATGTCCACCCGACTGATGCCGGTTATGCGGTTATGGCGGATACTTATTTCTCTGTACTTCAGTCTATCCATTTTCCTACGCTAACTTTAACAATCCAAATTAATCCTGAAGGGGCGGGGACAGTTCTTCTTGACCCAGATCGCGAGAAATATGCCTATTCTGAGGTGGTGCAAATGCGCGCTGTGGCTTATGGCGAATTTCATTTTGATCATTGGAGTGGAGATATTGATGTAAATAGCACTAATCCAATAAATATTTATATGCTACATAGTCGCACAATAATTGCTAATTTTGTCAATGATGAAGAGGAGTTTGTTTCTACTCCAAACACGCCAACAGGGCCCGCTAATGGGTACACGGGAGAGTCATTGACTTTTTCCACGGGCGGTTCTACTAGTAATTTGGGGCATGATGTTGAATACAAATTTGACTGGGGGGATGGCGGGCAATCTGGTTGGGGAAGTCCCACCCAATCGCATGTTTTTGGGATCAATGGGATTTTTCAGATAAAGGCACAGGCTCGTTGTTCCGTACACACAAATATCAAGTCAGCATGGTCGAATTTTGCTTCCGTGACAATAAACGGAGATACAACATTCATTCTCACCGTTATTGTTAATCCGTTGGGTGCAGGGGAGGTTGTCACTAGTCCTGAAAAACTAGCCTATGAACCGAAAGAAACTGTCACTCTTCATGCTGTACCTGCAAACGAAAATTTCGATTTTCAATATTGGAGCGGAGATATTGATTCTTCTACAATAAATCCAGTTACCATTTATATGCTAAAGAATCGGACTATTATTGCAAATTTTCACAGTTCGATTCCCTATTATACATTGGATATCGGAATTGACCCTGACGGTGCTGGGACTGTTACGAAAAACCCCGACAAATTGAGTTATGCGGAGGGCGAAACCGTAGAACTCACGGCACAAGCGGCTAGTTCGGCGACTGATAAAATTTACATCGAAGGGGAAAATGGGACACTATTTGGCGCGATGCGGGTCGGGGATGACCTTACCGCTTCCGGAGGCCAATTTGTTTATGATACGAGCTCTCATCCCAAATCCGGCTACGCAGAATATACATTTGATGTACAGGAGTCCGGTAGTTATGCAATTTGGGGCAGGTGTTATGCGCTTTCCGGAACTGAAGATAGTTTTTTTATTGTTGTGGATGGTAGCCCGGATACTCTCACCTGGCATTTAGATAGTCATTACTATTCATGGCGTTGGCAAAAAGTGTCTGATTGGTACACGGTAAAAGAATTTAATTTAGACGTCGGTAGTCATACCATTACGCTTGTGTCAAGAGACGTCAATGCACGTTTGGATAAATTTATTCTTTCCAAAGACCCCACATTTGTTCCTTCAGGGAAAGAGGAGAATGCTGGCGGTGTTTATGCTTTTGATTCCTGGTACGGAGATTTGACTGGAAGCCAAAATCCGGTGACGGTTGTAATGAATTCAAATAAAGCAATCACGGCTCATTTTTCTGAAACACATGAATCTGTAACAACTCCCAATAAACCGACAGGACCTACATCCGGGGAGGTTGGAATGAATCTAACTTTCTCAACCGGCGGGTCTCAATCTGCTTTAGGCAATCCAGTCGAATATCAATTTGATTTTGGTGACGGAAACTTATCCAGTTGGGGGGGGGATACGCGAACTCATGCTTATGTGACAAATGGCACTTTTGAATTAAAGGCGCGCGCGCGGAGCCAGACGTTCACACAAGTAGTATCAGATTGGTCGTCAGGCTTATCTGTTACGATTTCCGAAATAATTCAATACAACTTAACTGTTCATGTCATTCCTGATGGATCGGGAAGTATTGATAAAAATCCTTCTAAGTCAGTTTACGATCCGGCTGAATGGGTAAGGCTAATGGCCATCCCCAAAACCAAAGACGATAATATTCGAGTGGAAGCTGAAAGCGGCGCCTTGAGTGGCAACATGGCTGTTGGCAGTGACGACGAGGCATCTGATAATCAATATATTTATGGTACCTCAAGAGATCCTGGAAGCGGGAGCGCGGAAATTCAGTTTGAAGTTTCGGAATTCGGAACATATTTCATTTGGGGACGATGTTATGCGCTATCGAGCACTGAAGATAGTTTCTTTTTGATTGTAGATAACTCTTCTGACACGCTTACCTGGCATTTGGATCCGGAATATTATAATGCCTGGAAATGGCAGAAAGTATCTGATTGGCATGTGGAACAGACATTTGACTTGACACCTGGCTGGCATACGCTAACTATTGTGACGCGGGATATCAATGCTCGGCTGGATAATTTGCTTATTACCAGCGATCCGACTTATCAACCTGCTGGTAAAGAGGAGTATAACTCAAATATCAGACTTGAGGCAGAGAGTGGTAATTATGCGTCGCCATTTACGACGGGAACCGATCCCCAAGCATCCGGAAATTACTATCTATATAGTACCAGCTCTACGCCAATGTCTGCAACCGCGTCTTATGGTGTAGATATTCCCTCTTCGGGAACGTATTATATTTGGGGTAGATGCTATGCTCTTTCCGGGACAGAAGACAGCTTCTTTTTTCAGATGGATGACCAGTCTGTTCTCACTTGGCATCTGGATCCGGAATATCATGTTTGGAAATGGCAAAAAGTATCGCATAATCATGTGGTTCAGTCGTTCAATTTGTCAAAAGGGCAGCATTCATTGAAAGTAATTTCTCGAGATGTTAACGCGCGTCTGGATAAATTACTTTTGACAACAAATCCGAATTATGTCCCATCAGGGAAAGAAGATACGCCTTCTGCGGTAGATGCGAATTATCGTTTTGATAGATGGGAGGGGGATATTTCAGGGAACAGCAATCCTGTAAATATTCAAATGAGCGGCGACAAGGAAATTTATGCCTATTTTGTAGTCACTCAGGATTTTATTTCCCCGCCGACTTCTGTCGTCGGGCCTGAGACTGGCATGATTGGGCAGCCGCTTAGCTTCATGGCGAGCGGGGCTAGCAGTGAACAGGGTAATTCTTTACAATATCAATTTGACTGGGGTGATGGTACCATGTCGCCTTGGGGCGCCGACACTCAGGATCATATTTATAATTCCAGCGGGACGAAAACGGTCAAAGCGCGAGCCAAAAGCGCGGTCGATACGACGTCTATTTCTAACTGGGGCGACAATGTACAAGTCGTTAATATCATTGGTTTAAGCTTGTCCATTGCTGTTGATCCAGTTGGAAGTGGCACTGTGGGAAAATCACCGTCCAAACCCGAATATGCTTACGACGACACCGTGACGCTAACGCCGAGCGCAATTAGCGGCTATGCATTTGATCACTGGAACGGTGATCTGACGGGCAGCGAAACTCCGGCACAATTGATTATGACGGGGAATAAAGCTGTAACGGCAGTTTTTGTGGAATCACAGGAAACTGTGACGCAACCCAATAAACCCACCGGTCCCACAACTGGTATTTTAGGACAAACTCTGCAATTTGCCGTAACCGGCAGCAGCAGTAATCTCGGTCATGAATTGCAATATCAGTTTGACTGGGGTGATGGTTCGCTTTCAGAGTGGGGATTAAATTTGCAAAACCACGTTTATTCTGTAACAGGCATTATGTCGATCAAAGCGCGGGCGCGTTGTAAAACACACACGAATGTTATTTCTGATTGGTCAGACACGCTGATGGTCACTGTTACGGGATACATATTGACCATAACGGTGAGTCCGACAGATAAAGGATTAGTCACAAAGAATCCAAACAAAAACAAGTACGGATTCGGTGAAAAAGTGGCGGTGTCTGCAATTGGCACTTCCGGTTATCAATTTGACCACTGGGAGGGCGATTTAACGGGTACGACGAATCCGGATACTGTAACACTAAATGGGAATCGAAGCATCATCGCTTTCTTCAAGCAAACGCAAGAAACCGTATCAATGCCGATGTTCATTGCCAGTCCGGATACAGGTTATTTAGAACATTCAATTGCTTTTACAACCGGAGGCTCAGTGAGTAGTTTCGGGAATGCAGTGCAATACCAATTTGATTGGGGCGATGGCACTTTGTCTGCCTGGGGAGATTCGGCGGCGAGTCATATTTACAATTTAGTGGGCACTCACAAAGTCAAAGCTCGGGCGCGTTCAGCGGCAAATAACAGCATTGTTTCCGACTGGACAGATGGCAAGCCGATTGTGATTTTGAGCGTTTACTACTCGATTTCCGTCACAATCGATCCGGAAAGCGCCGGAAGCGTGAATCGTACGCCGTTCAAGTCTCGGTATCGAGATGGCGACGTAGTTATTTTAACGCCGTTGCCCATATCGGGTTACGTATTCGATGACTGGACCGGCGACCTGGAAGGAATAGACAATCCGGCAATTATTCAGATTGATGGCAACAAAAATATCACTGCTCATTTTCGAACGATTTCCAGCGTCGATAAGCAGAAAAAACAGATTCCGGATAATTTTTCTCTTTCTCAAAATTATCCCAATCCGTTCAATCCGGGAACGAGTATCAATTATCAATTGGCGCAACAAACCCACGTGCTGCTGAAAGTCTACAATATGCAAGGGCAGCTAATTGAAACTCTGGTCAGTGAAACGCAGCCGGCGGGATTTTACACCATTCGCTGGAAAGCCCTAGACGGGAGCGGCAGGCGATTGCCTTCAGGAGTTTACTTGTACCGGATTGAAACCGACTATTTTAGCGAATTGAAAAAAATGATTCTCATGAAATAACGAGCGCCAAAATTTTCGCCCGGATTTTCATAAATTTTAATCCGGGCGATGTGAGGTTTTTAGGGGGCACGTCATTCGCTTTGTGAAAAAAAGATGCCTGTGGACAGCGCTGCTTCTTCTTTCTGCTGAAGCACTATTTGCTCAAGTAAAAATAATGCCTTTGGGAGACTCAATTACAACAGGCAAAGGGGGAGATCCGCCTTATGCCGGTTTTCGCGATGACCTGTATTTTATGCTATTGAATATGGGTTTCGACTTTGATTTTGTGGGAAGTTTGTCAGACGGGTTTGGTTTCGACTCAGATCACGAAGGCCATCCAGGGTGGAAAGCGGATCAAGTACTGGCAGAAGTCGATACTTGGCTGGTTGACAGCGATCCTGATGTAATTCTGTTGCACATTGGCACGAATGATGTTAGCTCCGGCCAGCCGAATTCACAAACGATTGTAGAAATTGAAGGCATTTTAGATAAAATTTATAATTACAAACCACAAATAAAAATTTTGTTTTGCAAATTAATTCCACGCCGCGTGACATGGGAAAATGAGTATATTTACAATGAACGTCTTAATGTGCGTATTGAAAGTTTATTTAATGAAAAGAAAACCCAGGGCTATGATATTTATTTAGTTGATCAATTTTCAGCTTTTGATAAAAATAGTAATTGGGCCGACGAGTACATGGTTGACAACGTCCACCCCAACGACATCGGCTACCATGTCATGGCGGAGACCTATTTCCAGGTTTTGCAGCCGCTGTTAGCTGAACGGACTCATCAAATTGCGGGATCGGTTCAATATTATTCAAATCAAAATCCGATTGATAACGTGATTGTCTATTTGGCTGGTTCGCAGAGTGATCGAATGCTCACAAATTTCGCCGGCTCTTTTCAATTTGGGAATCTTACGGCTGGCGAAGATTTCTCTGTACGTCTGGAGAAAGACAAACTGGATCGTTTTCAAAACAATGTCATTACCATGTACAGCGCGGCGCTCACACTCAGGCATGCCGTGGGAGTAGATACGCTCAATCCAAACCAGCAATCTGCCGCGGACGTGGACAAAAATGGGTCAATTACCGCTTTTGACGCGGCATTAATCGCCAGATATGCAGTCGAATTAGATCCATTTGGCCAAGACCATGTCGGCGAATGGCGTTTTGTGCCGGATTCGTTGAATTACGATAGCCTGGAAGCTGATTATTTTGATGCAAATTTCACTGGAATTTTGTTAGGCGATGTCGCAGGTGCCTGGTCACAATCGGGAATGGCAAAAGCGGGGAATTTTGACTATGCTCTGGCAGGTAAAATTGAATATCATTCTTCCAATAAAATTTCTGTCCCGATAATTGTTCATTCGGATTCGCTTTTGTCTTTTGCCGGAGAATTAGATTTTCCGGAAAATGCTTTGAGGTTTAGAGGAGCAAAATTTTTACGAGAAGAACATTTGCTGGTTAATCACCGAAAAGGAAAAGTCAAATTCGGATTTTATTTGGCCAATATTCTTGCCGTTTCAGATACTATCGGAAGGCTGGAATTTGAAGTAGTTAGAGAGGAAAATTGGTCTGACGTTGATGTCGCTGTAAAATTTCAGATTAATCAGGCCGCAAGCCAAATGCAACTCATTAGCCTTAACGGACTGTGTGGGCATTACGCGCCTTCTCTGACTGTTGGCAACAATTACCCGAATCCTTTTAATCCGACTACTGTCGTGCCTTATGATGTCAAAGTTGCCGGAAATTTGGACGTAAAAATTTTTAATGCTTTGGGCCAGGAAGTGAAGGGAATTTTTAATCACTCAGTCGTGCCAGGAAAATACGAACTGAAATGGGACGGCCGAGATGATTTTGGTGTAAATGTCGCTGATGGCGTTTATGTTTGTCGGTTTCAATTGGACAGGTTCGTTCAAAACAGAACGTTGCTGAAATTGAAGTAGGTACATCACAATGCCAGTGAAACAAGCCGTGACAGAGGGTCTGTTTCAGGGGGATTATTATCAAAATTTTGATTGAAAAATATTTTTGGGTAGCGGCTCTTTTTTTCCTTCCCCATTCTCTTGTCGCTCAGGTGAAAATAATGCCTTTGGGAAATTCGATCACAATGGGAAGACACGGCGAGCCTGCCGGATATCGCGATGATTTGTCCCTGATGCTCCAGAATGAAGGCATTAATTTTGACATGGTCGGCTCGAAGAATGACGGTACGGGATTTTATCCGCATCACGAAGGGCACAGCGGCTACCGTGCGGATGAAATTTTAGACAATTTGAATAACTGGCTTCGCCTGAATCCCCCGGACATCGTGCTTTTGCACATTGGAACAAATGATATTAGCCAAGGAGAATCAAACGAATCTACGATTGTCGAAATTGAGAATATTTTAGATACAATCCACAATAGAAATCGGAACACAATCATTTTGTTTTGCAATCTCATTCCGCGTTTTGATGATTACGAAAATCGCCCCCAGCGCACTGAAGATCTGAATTTATTGATTTATAATCTTTTTACCGAAAAAAAAGCAATCGGCTGGGACATTCATTTTGTCGATCAAAATAATGCCATCAAGCAAAATCCGAACTGGACTGCGGAGTGGATGGACGACTATGTCCATCCCAACGATGCCGGCTACCACGTCATGGCGGAAACTTTCTTTCAGGTTTTGCTGCCGCTCCTTTCGGATCAAACTTACCAGCTTGCCGGCCATGTTCGCTATTATTCCAATCAAAATCCGATTGATAATGCGACTGTTCATTTGACTGGATCGCAGATAACCCAGAAATCGACCAATTTGTCCGGTTATTTTCAGTTTAGTGATCTTTCTGCCGGAGGAAATTTTACCATTCGTCCGGGAAAAAGTCAATTAGATCGTTCAGAAAATAGGGCGATTACCATGTACAACGCGGCGCTCACACTCAGGCACGCCGTCGGAGTGGATACGCTCAATCAGAATCAGCAACTTGCCGCCGATGTGGACCGCAACGGAATGATCACGGCATTTGACGCGGCGCTAATCGCGAGATATGTTGTCGAATTGAACCCATTAACTGATGACCATACGGGTGAGTGGGATTTTATTCCGGCTTTAAGAAATTATTCAAATTTAAACTCGAATCATTCCCACGCCGATTTCACAGGCATTTTACTGGGCGATGTCGCTGGCGCTTGGTCTCAGGCAGGATTGGCAAAAGCGACGGATTTTGAAAATGCCGTCATGACAAAAATAGAGTTTAGGTCGCGAAACAGAGTATCTCTCCCGATAATTGTTCGTTCGGATTCAATTTTATCTTTCAGCGGAGAGGTTGAATTCCCTGAAGAAAAATTAAGATTTAAGGGCGTAAATTTTTCAGACACGACGCCGCTGCTAATCAATCATCGTTTGGGAAAAATTATATTCGGATTTTATTCGGCAAACCCCATCGCTGTTTCCGACACGATCGGAAGCCTGGAATTTGAATTTATTCCGGACAAAAACGAATTTGATGCCAGTGTTGTCATGAGATTTCAGATTAATCAGCAAGCGAGTCAGACACAAATTGCAAATTTAAATGTTTTGCGCGATCCTCGGACAGTTGCTTTCACGATTGGCGAAAATTATCCCAATCCATTCAATCCGAGTACGGTTATTCCGTACAATGTGAATGTTTCCGGCGAGCTTAATGTAAGAATATTTAATATGTTAGGCCAGGAAGTAAAGACGTTGCTTAATCATTCAGCGCTGCCGGGAAAATATGAATTAATGTGGGACGGTAAAGACAATGCTGGCACGAGTGTTGCAAGTGGAATTTATGTTTGTCAATTTCAATTAAATGGCTTTGTTGAAAAGAGGACTTTAGTTAAATTGCAATAAACAGGAAGAAAAATTTCTGGTACAAATCAGACAAAGTTCCTTCTCGGGCAATTATTATGGTTTTTTAAATGGGGAGGAATTTTTTCATATTTAAAAGAAAAAAAGCGGAGGAAGAGTAGCGGGAAAATGAAAAGATTGAAAATTGTTAGCGGGATTTGGTCGATTTTGATCTCTTCCATGATTTTTGCGGTCGCCGGATTTTCGCAAGTTCAAGTCGCGCTGCCGGACACGACAGCTACCATCGGCGATACAATTGTCGTTCCGCTGACTGTTTCGGAGTTGCCGGATTCGATTTATTCCTATCAATTTACTTTGATTTTTGATAGTACTGTGATTCGCTATCTGGGTTTTGCTATTTCCCAGACGCTGAGTGAGCAGTGGCAACCATTGCAGCCCTTTGCAAATGATAAAACGGCGGGGAAGATTTTAGTCGGCGATTACGGAGTGCGACCGCTTTCTGGTAGTGGACAATTGATAAAGTTATCGTTTCTTGCTGTCGGTAAGCATCTCGATTCAACGGAGATTCATTTTGATCAATTTTTATTCAATTCGGGGGATCCTCCTGTTGTTACGTCTGACGGAAAAATTAGAATTTTTGCGCCGCTGATTACAGTAAACTTCAGAGCGAATGTCAGTGATTCAGTTAAAATTAAAATTGACGAAGTTCAACGAATTTTGCCGTTTGATACAACCTGGTACTCTGGCACGGAGCACGCCCTCGGTGTGGCAAAAGAGCAAATTTTTCATTCTGACACTCGATACGTATTTGATAGCTGGGGCGATGGCGGCGACACGGCGCACATTGTCGTTGCCAACGCTGACACGATTTTTCAGTGCAATTTTTTGTCCTATTTTTATGTTGAAGTACAATCCGATTTTGGCGTGCCGACAGGCGAGGGATGGTACCTCAGCGGAAGCAAGGCGTTTGTCTCAGTGGATTCTCTGATTGCCTTTGGCGACACGACGCGGGCCGTGTTTTTGAATTGGGAAGGCGCTCAGTCCAGCAGCGAAGCATCCTTTTCATTCGCAGTTACAGAAGCTGCCGTCGAAACCGCAAATTGGCAGTTGCAACATTTTTTGACCATTGTTTCGGATTACGGAAATCCTGCCGGTTCCGGTTGGTACGATGCCGGCGACAGCGCATATTTTAGTGTGGACGCTGCGGACAGCGTAAACTCCGCAGAAAGATTTGTTTTTGCCTCATGGCAGGGAACAGGGATTGGTAGCTATTCCGGCTCCGATTTTGCTTCACTGGTAATTATGAATCATCCGATCACAGAGACGGCGGACTGGCGCCATGAATTTTATTTGCAAATCATGTCTGAGCCTGATTCCCTCGTCGAATTTACTCAAACTGGCTGGCACGAAGCTGATACCGTAATAGAAATTTTTACTCCAAACAATTTGCTTTGGAAAAATGAAATAAAATATCAATTCGACCGCTGGGTTTTTGATGGCGATTCTCTTTGGGGGAATCCAATCAATGTTGTCATGGACAAGGCTCATGAACTGCGATCCGTTTACCGAGCGGACAGCATTTTGGTCACTATCGCCGGAAATTTCACTGATTTGCCTGTTTACGTTGATGGTGCTCGATTTTCGCTGCCGTATCAACAATTCTGGCAATTCGAATCGGAACACGAAATCGGAGTCGATTCTATTGTGACAAATCAGGATTCCGCAAGCCGCTTTGTTTTTGTGGCGTGGGAAGATGGCGGGACAAGATTCCACCAATTGCGAGCAGATTCGGTTTTGACTCCAAAAGTTGAATTTCAGCGTCAATTTTATTTATCAATAAAAACCGATCCCGCGGGCCTGTGGGAATTCTCTCAGATTGGCTGGCATGATCAGGATGATACTGTTGAAATTAGCGAGGCGCCAGAAATCATTTTGCAGAACACGGATACTCTTCGTTTGGAAAATTGGCTCGTCGATGGAGCGCCAATGGCGGGGAATCCAATTTCGGTCGTAATGGATTCAGCTCACATGGCAATTGCTCAATACAATTATTGGCTAACAATTTCGGGTTTGATTTTAGACGGCAGGGGACAGCCTGTCTCCGATGTGCTGGTTCAATTATCCGGCGGCAAAGTTGATAGCGTCGTATGCGATGAGAATGGCTATTTTGGATTCTACGAATTGGAGCCCGGGAATTATGTCGTCTCGCCGCAAGCCGATTGGGCGATTTTTGATCCACAGCAGCGAGAAGTTGTCCTCGGCAATGCCTCCAATGAGGGTGTCAATTTTGTGGCGATTGACACGGTTAAGCCTGTTGTTGCGGTTCTTTTTCCAAATGGCGGAGAAAAATTGTACGCCGGCGACGGGGACACACTCCGCTGGGAAGCTTCGGACAACCGAGCGATTGATTCTTTGATTTTTGCGCTGTCGCTGGATAATGGCGTGCACTGGCAAAATTTGGGCGCTTTGGGAGTTGATTTCATTGATTCCAGCGGCATTTTTCTGTGGCAGATTCCGGACTCAGCGACCGAAGTCGGACTGGCACGAGTGACGGTAATTGATTTCGATGGCAACTCGAGCGAGGATATCAGTGACGGAACTTTTGAAATTGCTCGCCATTCGGGGGTCAAAAAGCAAAAAGGAGAAAATTCTCCGGCTGAATTCCAATTAGGTCAAAATTATCCCAATCCATTTAATAATTCAACGGTGATCCCGTTCCAATTAGCTACGGGAGACCATGTCGTTGTTGAGATTTTCAATTTCCGGGGTCAGCGGGTAGCGCGCATCTTTGCGGGAAATTTGAAAGCGGGCAGCCATGAAATTCGCTGGAACGGTCGTGATGATAATGGATTTGTCGTCGGATCAGGGATTTATTTTTTTCAAATAAAAACCAGCAAGGGAAAAAAAGCTGCAAATAAACTGCTGTTGCTGAAATAGCTCCAAGGAATCTAATAAAAAAGCCGACGTCAACCAGATTGAATTTGAGGCGCCGGCTTTTTTTGTTTTCAAATTATTTCATCAGTAGCATCTGCTTGGAAAAAGTTTTATTCTCAAAACGCAGGCGGTAGATGTAAATTCCTGACGGCAAATTTGAACCGTCAAAAGGAATCTGGTAAGTTCCCGGCTCCAGCGTTTCGTTAATCACTGCCGCAACGTTTCTGCCCAGGACATCAAACACGGTTAGTTGCGCTAATCCCTTTTCTGGAATTGAAAAGGAAATCGTTGTCGTCGGATTGAACGGGTTGGGATAATTTTGCCGAAGAACAAGCGTACGCGGCAATTGCGTTTTTTCCGTTTCAACTTCTGAAGGTACCTGGCTTTTTTTCACTATTCTGAGATTATCGAAGAATAGTTTCCCGTCAGACTCAGATTCTTTATTTTCGTGCGTCAACTGGAAACTGTCAATGTAGTATTTGCTGCCATCCAGAATTTCATTTCCCAGCCATGTGCCGACGGAATTGGGGTCGCTCAAATCCCATTCGACGATTTTCCAGCCGTACCAATTAATCGTCACCCATTGGGAAACTTCCAGAGGATAGCCCTGCCCATTTTCTTCCCGCAGACTAAAACGGAATTTATTTTTGCTGCCATCGCCAAACACAAAACATTGCAAAACATACGATGTGTCAAATTTCACATTTTTTACTCCGGAACCGGAAGCGTATTCCCGCAGCAAATATTCCGCAGCATTGGAATCCCATTCGTAACGCAAACGCGCCGAATTTCTCTGGCGACTCGACGCGGATGGCAAGTAAGCCTCTCCGGACATTTCGAAAGCCGTGTTCGGAATAACAATGCCGACGGTCGAACCGCTGTAGTTTGGCTGCTCCCAATTTGTTAAGGACATGAATTTTTCAATATCAATGGTTTCCTGATAGTAAACATTGGAAGTTTTGAAATCGATGGAAATATCGTTGCCCAGCGTATTCCCGGCAGTGTCCGAAATTTCACTGGAAAAAACTAATGTGTAGGAGGCATCATTTTCCAGCGGCGAAGAAGTTTGCACGCTCACAATCGCTTTTTTTCTGATGGGCGTCAGTTTGTAATTTGACGGAATCAAGCCGTTGCTGTCGAACAATTGGATTGTATTGTTGTTCACTGTCGTCGGATCAAGTGGCTCGCTGAAAACAATTGTCATCACGCCGTCAATCGGAAAATTGGTTGTTTGATTGTCAATATTTGGATTGCTCTGAACAACGACAGGCCCGTTCAAGTCGTTGGGCAAAGTGTAAAATTGTAATGTAAAATCATCGCCAGCAACTCCGTCTCCGTTGCCATCGAGCGGCGTATTGTTGACGTCGGTGACATTTGCCGAAAGCGTAAGTGAATATTCCGCTGCTGGTTGCAACGGCGAATCAAATACAAGAGTCACGCTTTTGAAATCGTCAGACCAGTGATATTCAGAAATTGTCGCTGAAGGAGAAAGTGTAACCGCATTTTCAATAGATTCGGGCACCATTGTTTTGGAAAACTGAAAACGGATCATTGAATTTGCCGGAATCGTGTCACCCGGCGCCGGATCAGCATCCACCACGATCGGCGCGAAAGATGGCAGCGAGTCCCCCTGCGCCAACGTGGAAGGAGCGGATTCATTCCAAAATCGATCAAGCGTTGTGGCAAAATATTTGTAAGTTCCGTTATAATCCTGCAGCCCGTCAAAACGATCAAAAGTGCTGTAGTTGTCTTTGCCAAAATGGATGTTGATGATTTCGTCGTTGTCGACGTCTGGAGTATCGTCTTCAGAGCGATAGACTGCAAACCACTGATTTTCAGTGACCGTAGCCGCCGGCACAATTGTCAGCACGTAGTCCAAAGAATCAATTTTTTGCAAAGTAATTGTGGGCGAGTCCGGCGGAGTGGAGTCAATCGTTTTACTCGCGCGAATTTTTGTCTTTCTTTGAAAAAATAAAGACTTCGCCTTTTCCCAGTAATTGTAATCTTCCCATGAGCCGTAGCTAAAAAATTGGAATCCATCGACCCAGGGCACGCGGCGCGAATAGTCCACAATGGACTCGTGTCGACTCCAGATGTTGTTATCTTCCAAACGGTACGAGGGAGGTCCGACTGAATAAAGTCTTCCGTCCTGAATTCCTTTCTGAATCCACGGCTGCCACGACTCGCTGCCATTTCCTTTGAGCATTCCGTAAAATTCTGGTCCACTCAGCCAATGGTAATGCATGGGAGTCAGTTGTTCGATGTAACCGTCGTTGAACCAAAGCGCTGCATCCTGATAAACAGAGCTGTAACCTTGCCAGCCGCCCCAGTTGTATCTGCCCAGCGCAGCTACGGAAAGCCGCACGTGAGGCTTAACTGCCTGAATGGAATCGTGCAGCACGCGAACAAAGTCAGTGACAGACCAGCGCCACCAATCATCCCATGACGAAAATCCCTGCGGAACTCCGGCGCTGAAAGGATGTTGGTAATCGTAAAGATAACGGCCCGACATGTTAGTATTTAATTCTTCGATCTGTTCTTCGGTGATCATGCCATCCAAAAATCGTTTTTCCGAGGCGATTTTTCCAAATTTGAGAGAGCGTGGACTGTTGGTGTATTCATTCCAGCGCACATAATCGAGATGAAGTCCGTCGATGTCATATTTTCTCACAATTTCCATCGCCACTTGAATAGTATAATTTCTCACTTCTTCCAGGCCAGGAGAGAGGGCAATGTGTTGCGTCATTGGATTGCCGTCCTGGTCGCGGGTAATCCATTCCGGATGTTCGGCGGCAGGTGTCCCTTCGTGAGTAGAAGACGCGGCAAAAACATTGAACCAGGCGTGCAGTTCAAGCCCGCGTTTGTGCGCCTCCTGTATGGCGTAAGCTAAGGGATCAAATCCTGGATCGCGATAGCCGGCGTAATACCCCCAAGGCTCATAAGATGAAGAATAATAGGCAGTTCCGCTTTGGCGTATTTGAAAAAGCACCGCGTTCATATTCGCTTTTTTGTGATCATCCATTATCTTTCGGATTCTCGCTTTTATCTGGCTCTGACTGCTGCTGGAACTGATATATTCCCAGGTAATGACCCAGGTTGCGCGGAATTCTTCGTTCGGCGTGCCTGCTTTTAAGACAAATGAAAGACAAAAAAATATCAGCGCTAACAATTTTAATCTCATAGATTCTCCCGTTCAATGATTTCAAATTCAATCTGGCTAAAAGTTCTCTCAATGAAATTTAGTTAAAAAAATTATGAAAATCAACATTTAAGGTCACTTTTTTCGGAGAATTCATAATAAAAAAGCCGACGAAAAATTTTCGCCGGCTATGTTTGATAACAGCTCAAACAAAAACTACTTGAGCAGCAGCATGCGTTTTGTGTAAACCTGTCCGTCAAATTTCAGACGATAGTGGTAAACACCGGAAGCCAGCCCATTTCCGTCAAAAGTAACTTTGTGGTACCCTGGCTGCATGCGACGATCGATCAGAGTCATCACTTCCCGTCCGAGAATGTCGAAAACCTTGAGTTCAACTTTGCCCGATTTTTGCAGGCTGAAAGGAATTGTTGTGGTCGGATTGAACGGGTTGGGATAGTTTTGATCCAGAATATATTCTTTCGGCAATTGCACAAAATCTTTAATCTGCACATCTGTTCCGGTGCGGACGATTTTGTACACTCTGCTGGCAGTGAAACTTACTGCGTAGCCAATATCGCCAGTGCTATTGAAAGCAATGCCGCGCGGGCCATTGTATTCTGTGGAATCTTCAGGCATATTGAAATAATCGTAATGTTTTGTTTCCAGATTCACGACGACAAAGCCATTATCGTGGCGTCCGGTTGCGGCGTAAGAATCATCGTGCGAAATCCAGAGATTTCCGTCCGGGCCCCAGTCCATGGTTACGACCTGATATTTGAAAACTGGGTAGCCGCCGGTATCAACCAGAATGCTGTCAGTGTAAGTATAGGTAACATAATCTTCTGTCGTATAAATATAGGCAGGACCGCCGGACAGGTTTGCAGAAATGATCGTCTTCCCGTCAGGGGAAACTTCAATACCGCGAGTATAACCTGGCGCCGGATCCAGTGTGATTTCCTGAGTGACATCGAAAGTAGCCGGATCCAAAACGCTAACTGGTCCCACGCCCACGACTTTGCCGACATAAATGTAACCTTCCGCGTCCACTGCCGGCTTGGTCAAACTGCCAGGACCGACCCAGTAGTTCAAACCTTCACCGTTTTCCACGTTCAGTCTGATCAAAGTGCTCTTGTTCGCGTAAAGGATATTGCCGTCTTTGTCAACATTCATTCCGCGACAGCCGTTTGTTTTTGCCAGATCAAAAGTCGTGTCCGAGAAAGCTACCGATGCAATCGGAGAAAAATCGGTCGGTGTGCCATCGGGATTCAGAACAATAATTCCGCCAGTGTTACCGGCATAGTAGCTTCCGATCCAAAGACGATCATATTTATCAACAACGATGCCATGACCGCCGGATACAAGTTTTTCACCGGTTTCGAGCGAATCAAGATAGCTGTCAAAGCTCCAGCCGACATTCAATCCGTCATCGTAAACCCACTCGCCCGGAGACATTAATTCGGCACGTGTGATTTTGAAAGCTTTGTTTGCCGTAAAACTGGTGAAATAGCCGGTGTTGCCGTCATTGGTGAACGCAATACCGCGCGGCCCGTTGTATTCTGTGGAATCCATGGGCACAAAGAAATAGCTATATTTTTTTGTGTTGAGGTCTACTACGACAAAACCATTCTCGTATTTTCCCGTGGCAGCGTAGGAATCATCGTGAGAAATCCACAATTTTCCGTCCGGACCCCAATCCATGGTAACGCACTGGAATTTGAAAATATTCTGTCCGTAATCGTCAAGATAGAGGCTATCCGTCATGGTGTAAGTGACGTAGTCTTCGGTGGTATAAATATAAACGGGTCCGCCGGCGCTTAAATTTCCGGAGATGATCGTTTTTCCATCCGGAGCTACCTCGATACCGCGAGTATATCCGGCAGCAGGTTCTAACGTGATCTCTTGGGTCACATCGAAAGTAGCAGGATCCAACACGCTGATGGGACCCACGCCAACAACTTTACCGATATAAATGTAACCTTCGGAATCTACAGCCGGTTTGGTCAAACTACCGGGGCCAACCCAATACGCCAACCCTTGACCTGTCTCGACATCAATTTTGATTAATGTGCTTTTGTTAGCATACAAAATGTTGCCATCTTTGTCCACATTCATTCCGCGGCAGCCATTGGTTTTCGCCAGATTGAAAGTGGTATCCGCGAAGGCAATTGAATCAATCGGTGAAAAATCAGTCGGTGTGCCGTCAGCATTCAAAACGACAATACCTCCTGTATTGCCGGCATAGTAGCTTCCTAACCAAACGCGGTCATATTTGTCCACGACGATGCCATGTCCGCCGGAAACATATTTTTCCCCGGTAGCCGCTGAGTCGGCAAAAACGCTGTCATACTGCCATGCCGGGCCTCTTTCTTTGACCCAGGCGTGCGACAGCGCCGGCACCGCCAGCGAGATAGTTAGGAATAACAATAGTAGCAATTTTGCTTTTTGCATACAAACCTCCTCAAAATTAATGATTGATGATACAAAAAATTAATTGAATAAATAGAAGTATTCCCCCGTTGGGTTAAGAGATATCACCTCCTCTCAATCAGGTTTATTAAACTTCAAAAAGATCGACAGATTTTGAAATAAATTAAAGTTGACGACCGTAATAAGGAGCTCCGGTTTTGCCAACGTCAATTTTCAGGATATTGGAATAAGAGTCTAATTGTTGAATCGCAAACAAGAAATTACCTTCGCTCCAGCAGAACGCCCAGACATTCGGGGCAATTAATCCTGGGAATAGAGCCTCATGGCTGCCATCCGCGGGATTGTAAATTAAAATTCCGTCCGTATTATCAGTCGCGAGATACATTTTGCCATCGACGTCGAAAGTGAAAGAATTCACCGTAATGCCCGTCAGCCAATCCTCGTTTGCAAAGTCTAAAAATACTTCCTCGTCTCCGAGCGTCTCTCCTTGAATCGGCGCTCGCCAGATTTTTCCTTCCCCTGTTGCGTCATCAAATCCTGACACATAAATATAATCATTGAAAACACGAATCGTTTTGAGTTTTAAAGGAAAAGTTTTGACGCTCGTTTTACTCTGGTCGGGCTTAACGAGGTAGACATCAGTGTCGACCGTGACCCAGGCATTTCCGCTGGCATCAAAATCAATATCCTTTGGCTCTTTGGGAAGTGTTACGTATGTTCCCTCGGCGCCTGAAGTGTCTACAGTTGCCACCTTTTTCACACGTCCCGCAGCAAAAACAGCATAAATTTTATCGTCAGGGCCGTATTTCATACCGTTCGCTTTGAGAAAAGTAACGTCAGCGACATGGGTTACATTTCCTTCGGTGTCAATCTTTTTGAGTAATTTCCCCTCAATGTCAACGTAGACATTACCCGCTCTATCCGCAGCAATGGCGTAAGCCATCCAGTTGTTTTCTGCCAAATTACCGATGACAGAAACGGCTGCTTTCAATTTATAGTACACCGGGTCGCTAAAAAGATCAGTCTTGTGAACAGCAATTTTTATCTCCAACGAATCCCCAATAATAACCGGTGATTTAATAGTAATTTGTGTTTCAGTCGCGGCAACGACTTCGGCTTTTTTGCCGCCGACAAAGACCAAGTCGTAATCTTTAACCGATGAGAAATTTTTTCCTTTGATGACAATTTCACCGACGCCGGCATAAGTGCTGTCTGCCGGAATTATTTGCTCGATAACAGGCTGCGCGCCGGCAGGAGCATTGGGGTCCCAGAGACTCTCAGGGTATTTGTTTTCGCAGCCAAAGAAAAAGGCGGTGGTGAGCAAAATCAGCGTAATAATTGAAATTGCGTGAAGCTTTTTCATTTTATTTCTCCTTTCAAATAGCAGGGATTATTAGAATTTTTGTTTTCTTAATTTATTTTTATCGAATGATAACGAATTTTTTGAATGTCGAATTCCCTTTTCTGAAAATAATCTCCCCTGTGTCCGGATTGCTGTAATCTTGAGTCACAGTGAAAACAGCAATGTAAATTCCGCTCACTACAACCTGGCGCGACGAAGTGATGGAATTCCACTCATGGTCTCCACTGCCGTCTTCGTGATGAATCGTCTCAATCAGATCGCCCCGTTCAGTGTAAATATTAATGGTACAATGCCCGGGAATATTCAAAAACATGATTTTGTCCGCTTCGCCGGGATACTGGAAATCTTTAGCTCTGATGTTGAACGGATTGGGCACAATGCGAATGCTGTCTAACTTTGAGCCTGGTTTTCTTCGCAAAAAGGCCGGTTCTGTGGTTCTTGTGTAAAAACGGCTGCTGTGAAGCTGCCCGGTCGGATTCAGCTCGCCGGATGTATTATTGTCGCCGTTGTTGACTGCGACAATGTAATAGTAGTAACTGTACCCACGAATCGCCGTAACATCTTCAAATTCTGTCACGCCGGGACTGCACTCATAAATTTTTTGGTAGGTCGTATCCGGCTTACCGACGGCGCGGTAAATTTTATAGCCGGCAAAATCGGATTGGTCTTCCGAAGGGCTTGCCGTCCATCTCAGGAAAATCCTGTCGCCACCCGAACTCACTTCAAAAACAGGCGGCGGCAACGGCGGCTGAGGAATCTGAAAGCCGGAATCGTAATTTCTTTTCGCCCGGCTAAAAGTTAACATGATGGAATCTTTGCCGGTGTAAACCCAGCTATCTTTGTAGGTGTCTTTGTCGTCGGTAGTTGATCCATCCGGCAATTTAAAAGGTCCTTTGTCTGTCGGATCATCGTAGGCATGTTTCCAGTTCGCGCCGATTTGTTCGCATAGTTGGCGATTTAGTCCGTTCACAGCTTCCACTTCAACGATGGTAATGCTGTCTCCGGGAGCGAGATCAAAAGGCCCATAACAAATCCACATATTTGTTCCCCCGCCATCGTTGTGAACTGTGTACGGATCCGGATGCGTCGCCATGTAAGTTTCGTCGAAACGGTCGGTGCCGCCGAGCCCGCGATAAGGTACACCGCTGAGCATTTCGTAAAGATATTTCATGTTATCTTCGTAATCAGCGGACATGTCACCTAATTTAGGATAGGTGTCTCCGGCGTGCCAGCCCAAAACCGCTGGCTGGTAAGGATCGTCACTTTTGTCGGTCGCGCTTTTGTCCACGTGAAGAATGCCAATTCCTGCGTGCTGCGGTGAACACAAGCGACCGTTTCCGGTCATGTCCGGAGCTCCGATATTATCATAATTATTCGTGGAAGATTGCCCGGCCCAGGCAAACGCGCCGCGAATCCATTCGACGATGGGATTGGCCTCGGTAATAACTTCGTTCGCGTGACTGGGATAATCTTCGCCGCGTTTGGTGACCCAAGTGTGCTGTCCCCAGGTCTGCGGCCCGTCGATTTTTCTCGCCCCCTCACGGCAGACGCTGTAGCGGATGCCCCAGCCAATTCTTACGCCTTTTAGCGTTTGATGCAGCTCAATGTCGTCGTCGTAATCCGTATTGCCGGTATTTTTAAAAATAAATTCTTTAATAAAATAGTTGTCGTGATACTGCTGGCTGAAAGCGTAAATTCTCCGCGTCTGTGTAAGTCCCATGGAGGTATTGACTACATTCGTGACGATACGATCCGCAATTTGGTCGGGATTAATTTCGTCAATGTCTCCGGAGTAGATGGCGGAAATATTGTTGCCGTCCACGTAGACCATGGGTGGCGCGAATTTGGCCGTTTGTTTTAATTCCATAGGAAAAAGAGAAACATCCACATATTCATCCCTGGCAAAATAGATTCCGTAGTAGTCGTAATGTTTGCCTTCAGGATTAGTGAAATCCGGCACCGCAATCCACGCTCGCTTGATCACGGCGTTGTCTTGCTGCAGATAATCCGCCGGCCAAACGAGTCCTTCGTAATAGGAATTGTTCCATGCCCGCTCCGAGCCGTAGGCAGAAAAATAGCTCTGCAAAGAACCAATGCGGATGTATCGTTTCTCTGTTCCGGCAACTTGTGCTTTGGCAGGGGTTATTTGAAAAATAATTGTACTCATCAGTGCGATGCAAATGAATAGTGCAAATTGTCTGCTTTTTTGCTTTATGTTCACTTTTCATTCCCTGGTTTTGTTAAAAATTGATCGTGACTCCGAGCATGATGTGTCTCGGATTTATGAAAGCTAACGATTCAATATTGGGATTGTCAATATACGATTTCGTCTCTTTTCGTTTTTTGTTTCTCGCTTCAATTTCAGGATCATTGTTAGGATTCGGCTCCAAGGGATCATATTTCACACCGACCGGCCGAAATTCGCCCACGCGATCATTTCCATGTTCTACGCCGTCTTCCCATGAAAAATTAAGGGATTCCAGATAAGCGAGATAATCGCGATTGTCGGCAAATCCGGCATAATTTCGATATTCAAAGAACCCGGCAGTCAGGTATTTGTTATTAAAAACATTGGAAACGTCAACGTAAAACTGGAGTTCATATTTGCTGATGTGAAAAAGCTTGGACAGGCGCAAATCCGCATTAAAATAATCTTTCCAGCGAACATCATCCACGATCCCCGGAATGCTGTTCGGATTGTAGGTTTCGTAACGCCCGGATTTCCATTCCGCTAAAACATTCAGTCTCAAGCCGGCAAGTGGTTTCAGCCGCAGCCAAAGAGGCCCGAAATTATCCGGCGTGTGAAAATCCAGATTCAGCCGCGCGTAGGGACGAGGTCGTGGTCTGGATTGATACGGATTTTCTTTGAGATAGGTGCGCTGCTCGGTCGGGTTTTCGTAATAGCGTAACAGGCCAAAATAGCCGGAAGTGCGCACGTCATAAGTGTAATTCGCAAATCCGGTAAACCATTTTCCTCTTTGCTTAGTCAGCGTCAATTCAAAGCCACGAATGTCAGCGTAGTTATTGTTTTCCGGCTTGTTGTATTGTACTGAACTGTTCACATTTTGGTAATAAACCCAGCCGATTTGATCAGTCACATCTTTGTAATAAGCGGCGATGTTCAACAAAAACATGTCCAATAAATTTTGAGAAAAACCAAGCTCGTAGGCCACTGTTTTTTCCGGTTTCAATTCCGGATTGCCGATGGACGTAACCAATCCGCTGGACTCGCGTTGAATGCGAAAACGGTACGTCGAAGCTGGTTCAGAACGAAAATGGCCATAGTTAAAATATAATTTTGAATTGTCAGTGATCGGATGAGAAACTCCCAGACGCGGACTAGCGTCCCAACTGGCTTTGGTGTCTTCCGAGGAAAGGTCTCGTTCGATCAGCTTGCCGTAGCCGGCGCTGAAATATTTGTCGTACTGGCTCAACAGATATTTTTTTGAATTGGAATCATAATAATCAAGCCGCAGGCCGATGTTGGCGATAAAGCCCTGAATTTCCATTTTATCCTGAACGTAAATGCCAGCGCGAAACGGAAATACATGATAACGCTGGCTGCGAGTCCAGGTATTCATGGAAGGGCTGTAAGTGCCGGAGCGAATGTTGAAATCATTGTAAACGATTTCAAATCCGCCTTTTACCTGATTATTATTGTTTACCTGACTGGTGATGTCAAATTTCAACGAAGTCGTGGAATTCACTGTGCTGTCTCTTCCCAAATTCATCCAGCCGCCCAGACTCATGCCGTCGATTCCGGGAACGCCGTAGCCCCAATAGCCGTAAGGCGCCTCATCAACAAAAAAGTTGTCCAAGATTTCAAACTTTTTCGTGGTATCGCGCGGCGTCATCTGGTACGTGTCGTAGCGGCTGCCTTTATTCAGCACATTGACCTCGTAAAATGTACGCGGGCTCAACGTGTGCGTGAATTTTAGACCCAACAAACTGCGGTAAATATCGGTGGGGCTGTAGTAACCGGGCATGTAAACGACACTGTTTCCGCTGCTGCTGTGCACCAAATTGGCAATTTGTGCCTGATCGCGAAGGACGTAGCCGGTCGGTGTCGTTGTCCAGCTATAGGGTGAAACCGAAGAAATTTTGCCGTACAGTCCGAGGAAAGATAATTTCATGCCTGGCGCGATGTCAGACGTCAATTTTAGCTGCGTATGCTGGTCAAAATATCCGTCGCGTGACAGCGGGAAGACGAACAATTCTTTTTCCCGGAAATGCGACAGATGAAAACGAAGGTTACCTAATTTTTCGTTCAAAAAAGGCACGGGACCACCAAAGCCGAAATCAACAACATAGTCCGGTTTTTTGACATCGCCCTGGCGGCGATGCTGCCACTCAAACAGTCTTTGCGCTCCCTGCGGCGTCAAATCGTTGGTCGGATCGTCGTCGCGGAGCGTGGCGTAGGAGACAGCGTTCCAGCCTTCGAATTGCGGATATTGTCGCTGTGTGTGTGCGTCCCAATAACTGCGGACGCCGTCGCCGTTGTAATCGGTAAAAGGTTCGCCCGTATCCCAGACGCCATTGTTGTTCGAATCTTCAAAAGGTTCGCCGTTCATCGTGCCTGTCCAGCACACAGTCGGATCTAGATAGGGCCTATTGAAATAAGAGTAAGGGTCGTAAATTGAATGTCCGAAGTGCTTTTTTGCCGCCGGCCCGTACCGAACGGACAAACTTACGCTGTACCGGCTGCGGTCGCCTTCGCGAGTGACGATATTGACCAGCCCTGATCGAATATTGCCATATTCCGCATTAAAGCCGCCGGTTTGAATCTGAATTTCCTGAATGGAACTGAGGCTGACGGCGGTGTAGGGAATATTGGCGCGTTCGTCATTCATAGACAGGCCGTCCAACATGAAAATCGTCTGCGAAGCACTGCCGCCGCGAACGCGAATGCCCTGTCTGTCCTTTTCGATTCCCGCCTGCAAAGTCAAAACTTGCTGCACGTTTTCCACGGGCAAGGCCTGGATCGTTTCCGACATGATACTCATCTGACTGTTGGAAATATCTTTCTGCACGACAGGCCTTTCGGCGACCACAACAACTTCTTCTCCGCCGATTACTTCCTGTTTCAGCGCAGCGTTAATTGTTGTTGTCTGATCGATTATGACGTTCACATTTTCTACTTTATACTCGGCATAGCCAATCATGGAAAATTTCAGTGTATAATTTCCCGGCGGGACGTTTATGATGACGTAATAGCCCCCGGCATCGGTTGCCGCGCCGACATTTGTGCCTTCAATGATGACGTTCACGCCCGGTAAAACCGCTCCGTTTTGCGAATCGCTTACTTTCCCGGAAATTTTTCCCACCGTGCCTGCGTTCAGCGCCATCGCAGCGCTTAAAAAGATTATTAGCAAATAAAAGGGAATTTTTCCCATTGCTCACCCATCCTCATTTATGTTCGTGGTTTGATCAAAAAGTAAAATTCACCGTAATTCGATTGATGTCATCAAAAACATCGAATGGCACGTATGAGTAATCTAACCCCAAGCCGAACACTTTAAATCCAACGCCGTAGCTGATGTTATATTCATCGTGACTGGACATGTAACCGGCGCGGAGAAAAATCATGTTCATAAAATCGTATTCCCCGCCGATGCTGATGTATTCAGGGAAAGATCTGGGATGAACCGCGTCGATGGAGATATTTAGTTTGTGATATTCCGAAGAAATTGGCACAAAATCAAAGGCGTTCATGGAAATACCAATTTTAAAAGTCATTGGCAATTGAAAACTTTCTTTTTCGTACTTGATTTCGCGTGAAAAATTTCGAATGGTCATACCAAACACCAGACTCCGAAAACCGGTGCGATATATAGTGCCGAAATCGAAAGCAAACACATCAAGGTCATATTTTTTCTTTTCCATGATAGTGTCTTCCTCGGTGTAAACAGGCGCGAAACTGGAGCCTAAATCCTGGTAAACATATTTTACCTGTCCGCCGACGGAAAAGCGGTCTGTTAACTGTCTGGCGTAAGAAAGCCCGAACGCGTAAGCATTTGGCTTGGGATTACCCAATAGCTCGCCGATATCCTCAAATCCTTGGTCATTCTCAGCGACACGTGTCCATTCGAATTGGCCGTAGTCAACAGACAAAAAACTTAATCCGAAAACGCCGTAATGTCCGTTGTTGTAATTCAGCGCCATGGTCCCGCCACTGTACTTGATGTCTGCGATCCATTGCATGGTGCTGAAAGAGAGATCGATGAAAGAATTGATAGAAGCCAAGCCCGCCGGATTGTAAAACATACAGACAGACGAACCATCGATCGTAGTGAAAGCTTCGCCCATAGAGGTCGCTCTGGCATCCAGACCAACGCTCATAAATTGAAATCCGGTTTGAGCTAATTTTTTCTGCGCATGTCCCGCTGGAACAATCAGAAAAATTGTTAAGGCTGTGATCATGAAAAGAAACAAAGATTTTTTCATTGTAAAATCTCCTTAACTGATATGGTTGATTTTTTTGTATTTTCTTGATCTATCGAATAATCACAAATTTGCGAATTTCGCGCTCGCCTTTTTTGTAAAGAATCTCTCCGGTTTGAGGATCCGCGTAATCAGCGGTAACTTCAAAAAGAGCGATATAAACGCCGCTGACGACTACTTGTCCGTATTTCGTCGCCGAATTCCAAAAATCATCGCCGCTACCATCGTCATGAATGATAGTCTTGATTAAATCGCCTCTTTCCGTATAAATACGAATGATGCATTCCGCAGGAATATTCAAAAACATTATTTTGTCCGGCTCACCGGGGTACTGGAAATCAATCGCGCGAACATTGTACGGATTAGGTACCACGCGGATTTTTGACAATGCATCGCCCGCCTGTCTGCGCAAAAAAGCCGGTTCAATGGTGCGCGTCCAGAACATGCTGCTGTGCAAAGACCCCGTCGGATTTGTCGCTGGATTCGTATTGTTAGTCCCATCGTCAAAAGAGACAACGTAATAGTAATAAGAATAGCCGCGAACCGCTGAAGTGTCGTCATACGTGTTCACAATTTCCGGGTGATCCGTACCCTCGCCGCAGGCAAAAATTTCGTTGTAAGTTGTGTCATATTTTGCTACGGCGCGATAAACGCGATAGCCGGCAAATCCGGGCCATGATTCTGCATTTTCAGCCCATGACAATCTTATTCGATCGCCGCCGGATTTTACCTCAAAAACCGAAGGCGGCGGCGGAGGCATGGGAATTTGCAAATTTGCAACAAAGTTTCTCCGAGCTCTGCCAAATGTTTTAAACAAAGAATCTTTGCCAGTCATTACCCAGGAATCTTTGTAAACATCTTCGTCAGTGGTAGTCGTCCCATCCGGAAGGTCAAACGGGCCCTGATCCGCAGAATTGTTGTGCGCTTTAATCCATCTTGCTCCGATTTGTTGGCAAAGCTGACGATTGAGACCGTTGACGCCTTCGGCGATTACCAGTCTCACACTGTCTCCGGGGGCCAGGGCCAGTTGATAAGGGCCGTAGCCGTTCATGTTGGAAAATCCGCCCGGCGTGCCTTCCAACTGATCGGGGAAGCCGTCTCCGACGTATTCGTCGTGCCGCGGTAACCTGTGGCCTCTTGTGATCCATTTCCATTCGTCGGCCATGCGCGAGGCATCAAATTGATCGTTGGGACGAGTGGGGGGATCGTCTGACTGCTGGTACGTCGTGGTCGTTGGCTGTTGCGGGTCATCGTCTTTGTTAGAAGGAGATTTGTCCGCGTGTAGCGTAACAACTCCGGCGAATTGCGGTCCCGAAAGTCTGCCGGTTTTGTATTTCACATCCGGATAGCCGATTATGTCGTAGCTCGCGCTTGAATGTTTTCCTGCCCAGGCAAATTGACAGCGCAGCGAGTCTGCGTCAGGGTCGCCGTTCAGCCAATCTTCATAATCGCCGGTGTAATGATAATCGCTAAAACTGAATTCTTCTTTGGCTTCGCCGCGGGAACTGAGCATTTGGCTGATTCCCCAGCGCGGGGAATTTAGCCCGGTCCAGGTGGCACCTTCGCGGCTGACGGCGTAGCGATACTGGAAAAAAAAGTAAACATTTTCCAAGCTTTGGTCAGGCTTTTCAATGTCCGGGTCTTTATCGACATTGCCGGTATTTTTAAAAATATATTCGTACACAAAATAGTTGTCATGATACTGCTGCGCCCAACCGTAAATTTTCCGCGTCATAGTAACGCCGATGGACGTATTCACCACGTCGTAAATCAACCGATCACAGGGAAGATTCTCATCAACTTCCTCGATGACGTCAGCCCACATCAATTCTGAACCGGGATTACCATCCACGTAAACCAGCGGATGATCAAATCTGCCGATCATTTTGAATTCAACGGGCATAAACTCTCTTTGCGTGTCCCAGCCGCGCGGACCTACGTGAACGACCTTGTAGGGAAAAAAATTTCCCCCGTACTGGTCCGCATCGGTGTAATTTGACGTTCCGATCCAGAGCGCTTTTGCCGCCTGACAGTCCATGTCCTGGTACTGCGCCGGCCATTCCAGACCGGCTTGCTGAATTTTTAGGAAGCCATGTTCCGGTTCGCAACCGTCTTCACGGTACCAATTGTGCAGCGAGCCGATTTTGATCTCTTTGACTTCCTGGGCAAAAAGTGGCGCCTGATGAAAAAATGAAAAAGTGACGATTAAAGTCAACAGAGTTTCCCACACTGGGTATTTTTTAAAATTAAGCATCAGACCTCTCTTTTTATGGGAATTTTGATAAAATTATCTGATGATAATAAATTTTCTGATTTCTTTGTCGCCTTTGCGGTAAAGCACTTCGCCCGTCTGCGGGTCTTTGTAGTCATTGGTTACCTCAAAGACTGCGAGATAGACGCCGCTGACGACAACCTGACCGTATTCAGTTGTGGAATTCCAGGACTCGTCACCGCTGCCGTCGTCGTGAATGATTGTATTAATCAAATCTCCGCGCTCTGTGTAAATTCGAATGATACACTCAGCCGGAATGTTCAAAAACATGATTTTATCCGGTTCTCCCGGATATTGGAAATCACGGTTTCTGACGTTGTACGGATTTGGCACCACGCGAATGTCGGCTAATTTATCTCCGGCTGGACGGCGCAGAAATGCCGGCTCGATGGTTCGCGTCCAGAACATGCTGCTGTGCAATTCACCCTGAGGATCTGCGGTTCCGTCGTCAAAAGAAGAAATGTAATAATAGTAGGAATAGCCGCGATGCGCGGAAGTGTCATCATAAGAATGCACAATTTCCGGGAAGTCGGTTCCCTGCCCGCAGGCGAAAATCAAATTGTACGTTGTGTCGTATTTCGCAGCAGCACGATAAATGCGATAGCCTGCGAAATTAGGCCATGATTCCGCGTTGCCGTCCCAGGTGAGACGAATTCTGTCTCCGCCGGATTTGACTTCAAAAAAGCTCGGCGGCGGAGGCGGCAGCGGAATGTTAAAATTGGCGCTGTAATTGCTGCGAGCCAGACTGAAGGTTTTGAATAAAGAATCTTTTCCCGTGAAGACCCAGGCATCTTTGTATTCGTCTGGATCTGTGGTACTCGAACCGTCAGGCAAAGTATAAGGTGAATTTTTCTTATACCAGTTTTTGCCAATTTCTTCACAGAGTTTTCTGTCCAATCCATTAACGCCTTCAGCAACCACAATGCGAATGCTGTCGCCGGGGCCCAGCGTGTAAGGACCATAGCCGTTCATGTTGGAAAATCCGCCGGGCGTTCCTTCCAATTGATCGGGGAAGCCGTCGCCGACAAGTTCGTCGTGCCGCGGCAGACGGTGACCGCGCGTGATCCATTTCCACTCTTCAGCCATGCGCGACGCGTCGAATTGATCGTTGGGACGAGTCGGCGGATCGTCTGATTGCTGGTAGGTCGTCGTTGTCGGCTGTAACGGATCGTCGTTTTTATCTTCAGCAGATTTGTCCGCATGTAACGTTTCGACACCGATAAATTGCGGTCCCATGAGTCTGCCGGATTTGTATTTGACGTCGGGATAGCCAAGCAAATCATAGCTCGCTTGAGAGTGTTTTCCGGCCCAGGCAAACTGGCAGCGCAGAGAATCGGCATCAGTATCGCCGTTGAGCCAGTCTTCGTAATCGCCGGTGTAATTGTAAGTGCCAAAGCTGTATGCCGCTTTGGCCTCGCCGCGGGTGCTGAGCATGGTATTAATTCCCCAACGCGGGGAATTCAGATCAGTAGCGTCAGCGCCTTCGCGACTTATGGCGTAGCGATACTGAAAGAAAAAATAGACATTTTCCAGCGTCTGATCTGGTCGCTCGATTTCATCGTCTTTGTCCACATTGCCGGTATTTTTGAAAATGTATTCAGTGACAAAATAGTTGTCGTTGCGCTGCTGCGCCCAGGCGTAAATCTTTCTCGTGAGCGTGATGCCGATGGAAGTGTTCACCACATTGTAAATCATACGGTCGCACGGTAAATTATCGTCAATTTCGTCGACTTGGTCGTCCCACATGAGCTCGGAGCCGACGACGCCATCCACATAAACGCGCGGATGATCAAATTTGCCGATCATTTTGAACTCGATGGGCATAAATTCACGATTGACGTCCCAGCCGCGCGGGCCGACATGCACAACTTTGTAAGGGTAAAAATTTCCGCCGTACTGATCAGCATCAGTGTAATTTGAAGTGCCAATCCACAACGCTTTGGCGGCAACATTGTCTTGTTTTTGGTACATGGCAGGCCAGCGAAAACCATCTTGCTGGTCCGATTGCAGTCCGGTGCGGCCTACTTCCGGTTCGCAGCCATCGGCGCGAAACCAAGAATGAAGCGATCCGATCTTTATCCATTTGACTTCTTGAGAAAATGCGACATTGGCAATTGCTGTCACAAGCAAAAAGCAGATTGCCAAAATTAGCATCCCTTGCAAAAATTTATTCTCGCTGTGTTTCATATTAACCCTCTATTTTTTCAGATAATTCAAACTAATGCCGGATTAATTTTATTTTTAGTTAAAAATTAATTTTTATACCAAAGAAAATATCTCTCGGATTCAGGTAATACAGCCATTTCAGATTTGGATTATCAATATAGGATTTTGTTTTTCTGCGCTGCTGATTGCGGGCTTCGATTTCCGGATCACTGTTCGGATTTGCCTCAAGGGGATCGTAAGCGACATTAGCCGGTCTCAAGTCGCCGATTTTATCGTCGCCGAATTCTGTGTAACCGAGCGGTTCGCCGACGTCTTTTGGCCAGAGCAGCGAATCAAAATAATCGCGGTAGTCGTTGCCATCAGCAAATGAATAAGAGGAGAAAATTTTCGAATTAAATAAATTGTGGATATCCATGAAGAATTCCAGATTGTATTTCCCGACTTTGAAGTTTTTGCTGATGCGCATGTCCGTGTTGTGATAATCAGGCCATTGAACGTTATATTTAACGCCGGGAAGACTTACGCCGCGCGTCCATGTCGAATAGGTTCCCTCGCGCCACATGAAACGAAAACTTAGCAACAAATCTCCCAGCCAATTACGTCCCATGTACGTGGGGCCAAAATCAACAGGCGTGTGAAATACAATGTTCGCCTTGAAATAAGGCCGCGGCAACGGCTTTTCCTGATAAATATTTTGCCGGTCGTAGCTGCGTTGTTCCGCCGGATTTTCATAATAGCGAAGTTTTCCGAAATAGCCGGCGGTACCTACCTGATAAGTGTAATTCACCATGCCGTAAATCCATTTTCCATACAATCGCTCTAAAGTAATTTCAAAACCGCGGATGTCTTGGTAAAAATTGTCGTCTGCCATCAGATAATTCACTTTGCTGTCAGCGCTGATGTAACGCACCCAGTTAGGTTGCTGTGTATTATCTTTATAATAACCAGCGACGCGTAGCAAGAGTTGATTGAAAAGATTGTGCTCGTAACCTAATTCGTAGGCAACTGTTCTGCTCGGCGTATTATTTGGATTGCCAATTTGAGAAACGCTGCCTTCTGTGACCCGCTGCAAGGTGTACAGCCGCGCCGCGTCAGGCATAGAGCGGTAGTGTCCGTAGTTGAAATAAAGTTTTGCATTTGCCGAAATGGGGTGCGAAATACCGAGTCGCGGGCTGATGTAGTAAAGGCGTTTTGTTTTTTTCTTGGTCACTTCATTTTCAACGTCAGCAGTGTAGTTGCTGCTGAAAAAGTCGCGGTCATACCAAAATTGGGGGTTGTCGATGTCATACCATGTGCCACCGGCGTGGATGTAATCAATGCGGACACCGATATTGGCGCGCAATCCCTGAAATTCCAATTTGTCAGTGACGTAAGCCGCTCCTCTGATAGGATGTTTGTCCCAGATAGTCCAAGGTCTGCCGGAGGGTAAAGTCAAATCAATCCCGCCGTATTCTACGTAGTGTTCGTTGTAAATAAATTCAGCGCCGGTTTTGATTTGATTGGTGGGGTTAACCTGGCTGGTCAAACTGAATTTCGCAGTGGTCGTGTAAATTTCACTGTAATCGCGCGAATTACTCATGCCGACGCCCATGCGCAGACCGTCGATTCCTGAACTCGGATAGGGCATGTAGCCGTAAGGCGCTTCGTCAAGCCAGTAATCATTTCCAATTTTGACAATTTTGCTCGTGTCGCGTAGTGCGTTGGGGCGCGTGCGGTAAATGTTACCGATGCGTTCCAGATGAAACTCGTAAAATGTGCTCGGGCTTTTGGTGTAGGTCAATTTCGCCGATGCCATGTGACGATAAATGCTCGTGGGACACCAGTAATCCGTAGCATACATGATAGCTGTGATGTAGCTTCTCCTGCCTAAATTACGAGCGATGGAACCGGTTGAGCGGAAATATCCGGGCAAGCCGACATTGTTGCTATTCGTCGCACGGATTTCACCATATAGCCCGGTAATGGTCAATTTCATCGAAGGAGTTAAATTGGAAGTTAATTTCAAAGTTGTTACATTGTCAGAGTAAGCGTCCCGGGAAAGCGGAATGAGATACATGTCCTGTTCTTGGCGATGAGAAAGGTAAAAGCGGAGATTGCCAAGTTTGTTACTTACAAAAGGAACAGGTCCGCCAAAACCGCCGTCAATGATATAATCCGGTTTTTTGATGTCCCCCTGTCTGCGATGTTGATAGCGATAAACGCGCTGGGCTGCTTCGGGAGAGAGATCGTTATTCGGATCGTCATCCTGAAGCGTCCTCTCAGACACGGCATTCCAGCCTTCAAATCGGGGATACTGTTTTTGTGTGTAATCGTTCCAGTAAGTCCGGGAGCCGTCATTGTTGTAGTCAGTAAAGGGTTCATTACTATCCCAGGTACCATTTCCGTTCAAATCGTCAAACGGCTCGCCAACTTCTGTACCTGTCCAGCAAACGGCGTCATCTAAAAACGGACGGTTCCAGTAAGAATTTGGATCGTAGCCCGAAGGTCCGAAATGTTTTTTCGCTGCCGGGCTGTAGCGAACGTCAATTGTCGCGCTGTATTTATTGAAATCACCTTCTTTGGTAACAACGTTGACAATGCCGGAGCGCAAATTTCCGTATTCAGCAGAAAAACCGCCGGTTTGAATCTGGATGTCTTTAATGGAAGCCAGACTCACCGCGGAATAGGGCTGGTTGGTTCGCTCGTCCCGCATCGTAAAACCATCCAACATAAACGCTGTCTCCTGAGAACTGCCGCCGCGAATGGACATTCCCAATACACCCGCCTGAATGCCAATAACATCGTCGATGTTTTGGACGGGCAGAGCTTTGATTTGTTCGGATTGGATATTTGCCATACTGGATGATACGTCCGCCTGAACAATAGGCCTTTCGGCGACTACCGTCACTTCCTCGCCCTCCAAAACTTGTGTTTTCAATTTGAAGTCGATGGTCGTCGCGAGGTCGATGTTAACTCGGACATCGACATAAGTTTCAGTGGAGTAGCCTATCATTGTGGCTTTGATGGTATAAGTTCCGGGCGGAACGTTCAGGATGACGTAGTATCCCTGAAGATTAGATGCGGCGCCCAAATTGGTTCCCTCAATAATCACATTCACGCCAGGCAGAGGAGCGCCTGTCTGTGCATCTGTAATGGTCCCGGCAATTTTTCCCGTCGTTCCCGAAAAAAGCAAAGACGCAGAGACAAATAACGTCGCTAAAATAGCTGTCATGAGCCTGTTCATGTCACTATTCTCCCTTAGTTTTTTGTAAATTTTGCAATATATTTGTTCTGATGGGGTAATTTTTTTCGCTCGGGTCTGGAGTTTTCAGAGATGTTGAGATTTTATTTCCCAAGTTAGGAGGGTTTTCAAATAAATTATACATGAGACCAACTTTTTAGTGGTTCATCTAATTTTGGCTTGATGAAAGCAAATCGAATGATAATTATTTGAAGAAAATATTATGACATTAGCTTGACATACATAAACTAATATATATAATTTTTAAAATATTGTCAAGATAAATTTTAAAAAAATGTGAATTAATTTTAATGATTTTTACTTTATTAAAATTAATAACATAAGTTAATTTTTTGTTCGAGGGAAAATTGGCATTGGTTTTTGTTTGTTAACTGTCTATACTAACTTTCGATAAAATGACAAATTTTTATGAAATTAAAAACAATGCAACGCGCTCAAATTGGACAAATTTATATTTGGAAATTTCCCAATGCAAAAAAAAATGCCAGAAAAGGTGTAAGAAATTTATCAGATGGGGGACTGCTGCGAATAGTTACCCGAGGTTGTTGGCCATTTTTTGATTAAGATAGTATTGACACGGCGATTTTTTTGCCCCATCAGGGAACCGCAACTCATAAGCGTCCTTTGTCTTTCTTCAGAAAAACTCTCACCAAAAAGGCTCCGCTGCAAAATTAACAGCAGAGCCATCTTCTCGCTATTCATTCACCCAGTCCATCGCCGGATGTTTTTTGTGGAAATCTGTCGCTTGTTGAAACTGATGCGCGACCGCCAGGATGGTGGCTTCATCGTACAATTGACCCACAAAACAAAAGCTCGTGGGCAAATTTTTCTTTGAAAAACCATTAGGCACGACAACGCAAGGGTGACCTGTCAAATTAGTCACCAGCAGGTTGCCGCCTTTAAAAGAAGGCGCTACGTACAAATCGACATTTTTCATCAAATCTGCCATCTCTGAGATGAGCCGCGTGCGAATGCGGTTGGCGTTAATGTACTCGACCGCCGGAATGAAACGAGACGCGCGAAATGTATTGGGCCAGGCATTTCCGCTCTGGCGTTTCATCAGATCGTCCTGATTGGAACGAGTCAATTCATCAAAGGCAGCCGCCGCTTCGGCAGAGAGGATGAACGAAATGGACGAATAAGGCACGTCTGGCAGTTTGATGGGAACGAGTTTTGCGCCCATTTTTTTGAGCGTCTCCAGCGCCAGCGAGTCAGATTTTTTGAATCTGTAATTTGCGTCAAAATCATTTTTCAAATAGCCAATGCGCAGTTTGCTGATGTCAATGTCAGGATTATAAGGAAACGGAAAATCGACAACAGTCAAATCCTGGCCGTCGCCGCCAATAATTGAATTAAAAACAATGGCGCAATCTTCGGCGCTGCGGCAAATAGGACCAATTTTGTCCATGGTCCAGCTCAATGCCATGGCGCCGTAGCGGCTGACTCTGCCGAAGGTCGGTCTGAGGCCGGTCACGCCGCACACCGTCGACGGCGACACAATCGATCCCCAGGTCTCCGTGCCAATGGCAAACGGAACAAGACCGGCAGCCACTGCAGAAGCCGGACCCGCCGAGGAACCACTGGAGCCGCGAGTGATGTCCCAGGGATTGCGAGTCTTTCCGCCAAACCAGACATCGCCCATTGCCAGCGCGCCGAGGGTGAGTTTCGCCACTAAAACAGCACCGGCGTCCCGCAATTTTTTTATCACGGTGGCGTCCACGTCAATCATCTGATTTTTATACGGTTCGGCGCCCCAGGTGGTTTTGTAGCCTTTGACGGCCAGTAGGTCTTTTGCGCCGAAGGGAATGCCGTGCAGCAAGCCGCGATATTTTCCGGCGGCAATCTCCGCATCGGCGCGCCGAGCCTGTTGAAGCGCTAAATCTTCTGTGAGAGTAATTGTGCATTCCAATTGAGGACCATATTTTTTCAATCGCGCGATGCACATTTTCGTCAGTTCAAGAGAAGTAATCTGTCGCGTCCGAATCAAATAAGCCAATTCCGGAATTGTGGCAAAAGCCAGATTGTCAATATTTTTGGGAGCCGAGATTTTCGGCAGCGTCGGCGTAACGAAAATTCCCTGCTTGATGGGAATGTTTTTCCCTGGCGGAATGGGCTGAAAAAGAATCGCCGGCGATAGGCTATTGTCAATTTTTGTCGCTCGCATTTGTTTGTATTTGGAAAGATTTCTTCGCAGCATGGGCAACATTTGCGCTCGCTCTTTTCCGGAAAACTTGAGTCCGATTATTTTTTCCGCCGCGGCAACGTGATAGCGAGTGAGATTTTTTCCTCCCGTGAGAACGTAAATATTCAATGCGATGCTCAAGCCGAGCGCGGCAATTCCGATGATCAAAAGAACCCATTTAACCGTTTTTTTCGCGTTTGCCATAGTTCTTCTCCCGATTTTTGAAAAAAATGAAAACCGCTCTATTTGAACCATTCCCGATAGATCGCCGGTCTTCTGTCCCGCAGGAAATGGCGTTCCGCATGACAATTTTCGACTTCAGCGAGATCAATTTCTTGAATCAAAATAAAATCTTCCCCAGCCGGAGCCTGCGCAACGACGCTGCCGTCAGGCGCGGTGATGAAGGATTTTCCTTCAAACTCCACGCAATCTTCTTTGCCGACGCGGTTGCACAAAGCGGCGAAATATCCGTTCTGAAAACTGGCGACTTGCAATTCCGCCTCAAATAATCCCGGCGGCCATTCTCCGACAGCGCCCGCCTGCGGCACGATCACCAATTCTGCGCCGCCCAATTTTAGCGCGCGCATGTACTCCGGAAAATGGCGGTCGTAACAAATCGCCACGCCGATTTTGCCGGCTTGTGTATCGAAAACCAGCGAGTTGACATCTCCC
>JAADFU010000018.1:19675-58508 GCA_013152715.1 Calditrichota bacterium | reverse complement strand
CGATGAGTCAAAAGTTCTTCCTTGGAATTTTTCAAACAAATTCAGCACGACCACAGTCTGAGTTTCTTTGGCAAGTCGGCTGAAAATGTCCGTCGTAGGCCCGGGAATGGGCTCTGCCAACAAACTCACATCGCCCGTCGCCGGGTTTTGCGGGTAAAAATGGGTGAAAGCCAACTCAGCAAAAGCAATAACACTCGCTCCTTCACGAGCGGCTTCCCTGAATGCAGCGACTGCCCGCTCAAGATTTTCTTCTTTATCTTTTGTTGTGTGTTGTTGGATTAAAGCAAGTTTGATTTTTCTGCTCATGATTTCCCTTGTCAAAAAAGATAGCCGCGAAGTCACTGATATGAATTTTGTAGAGAATCACCCCCCAAATTAATACGAGCGACTCCGCCTTCTATTTTTCGATTAGTTTGTCTTTATTTCTTTTTAGGCGCCGGTTTTTCCCATGCTTTGATGCCGTCGGTCATCCACTTCGGCGCAGGTTTGTCTTTAAGAAAATGTTCGAAAAATTGAAACATGCGCTTTGTCCAATCTTCCTGATTGACGCGTTTTCTGAGACCGTGCGGTTCGCCGTTGTAGTTGAACATGTACGCCTCTTTTTTCAGACGGCGCAGCGCCATGATGAATTCGATTCCCTGATACCAGGGCACTGCCGTGTCTTTGTCGTTGTGCATGATGAGCAGCGGCGTTTGAATTTTATCGACCCAAAAAATCGGGGAATTTTCAATGTAGCGCATGGGCACTTCCCACAGACTTGCACCGAGCCGACTCTGCGTCTTTTCGTATTGGAATTGCCGCACCATACCCGTTCCCCAGCGAATTCCGTCGTAGGAACTGATCATATTGCTCACCGGTGCGCCGGATTCCGCTGCAGCAAAAATATTTGTCTGCGTCACCATGTAAGCAATCTGGTACCCGCCCCAGGAATGACCGGCGATGCCCACGCGCTTGGGATCGACAATTCCCTCGCGAATCAGCATGTGAATTCCCGGCAAAACGCATTTCAATGCATCGTGTCCCGGATAGCCGGTATCGTATTCGATGTCCGGCTCCCACAACAAATAGCCATTGCTCACATAAAACGACGGATTGATGCTTGTTCCCGGAGCCGGATTGCGGAAATTATGCAAGCCGTCGTGCAGCGTTTCGTAAATATAAACCATGAGCGGATATTTTTTATTGGCATCAAAATTTTCGGGTTTAATCAGAATGCCCTTCAGCGGCTTGCCGTCAGCGCTGAGAAAATTTCTCAATTCGGCATACCCCCAGATGTACGGCTTCATCTGCGCGCCGAGATCGGTTACTTTTTTGAAAATAGTAAAATTTAAATCACTAATCCGTAAATCAGGAAATTGATCAAAGCGAGAGTACGTGAACATGAGCCGATCCGCATTTCTCGCTTTAGCAATTCGCCGTCCGAGTCCGGCATCACTCATGAACAATTTTTCCGGCAGCGCGTTTCCGTTTACTTTGTCCCGATAAAATCCGGACGCCATCGTTTCCGTGTTCACCGTTTTCAGCAGCATCGGTTTTGTCGGATCAACAGTGTCTTTTTCCCTGTCCAGATCGACGTAGCGGAAAGACAAATTATTTTTTCTGCCAAAACTTTCAGTGATGCATCGAGCATTTTTGCCGTCAGGATTAACTTGCCAGATGTCAAAGTGGTCGTAAATTAAAATAGATTTGTCACCGTCAGTCCAGCCGGCGATGCCGTAAGCGCGAGCCGGATTCGGCGTGTCCCAATCTTCCAGATCAAAGCGGACGCCAAGTCCTTTTGTCAGATTGACTGTGCGATTTGTTTTGATATTGTAGGCGAACCAATCTCCGTTTTCAAACCAGTAGGCGTATTTTGCGTTCGGGGAAATGCTGGCTCTGCCGTACAATTTTTGTTTGATCAATTTTCGGCTGCCGTTTTTGGGATTGACGATGTAAACATCGGAGTAAGAACCGTCGTAAGCGACCAGTTTCGCGTAAGGCCAGCCATTGTTGGCGTAAGCAATTTTTCCTGTTGGAGTGAGCAAAACGTCCGGCAATTTTTCGTCCGCCAATTTGACGAATTTTTTTGATTTTATGAAATAGACGGACTCCCACGTATTGTCGCGGACACGCTGCGCCATTTTTTTCTGCTGCGGCTGCGGATAGGGATCGTTCCAGTGCCAGAGATCAAATTTTGCTGTCTCTGTTTCGGTTGAGTCTTCCGGCTCTGGTGCCGGGATTTCTTTGACGCCGAAAGTGACGATTTTGCCATCCTTGCTGAATGAGATGCCGGATTTGTCACTCACAGCCATGCCTGCCGGAAAGTTTTTCGTCTCTTTGTGCGAAACCCACAGTGTCGCGGTTCTGTCGCCGATTTTCCAGCCGTACAGATTGAATGTCGGCGTGTCCGCCTCAAAGTCGTCCCTGTCTGTCAGAAACGCCAGATAGGTTTCGTTTTTGTCGGTTGCCCATTTTTTGTAATGGCCTTTGCCGGTGAGAATTGGCTGTGCCGCGGAAACTGTCTCTCCCAGTCCAATATCGTAAACGCCGTCATCGCCTGCTTTCTTTTTATCGGAAATGATAACAAAAAGATGATCGCCCTTTTTAGTGAAGCGATAGTCAGTGATGTGCTGAAATTTTGTCTCCGCTCCAGTTTTTAGCGAACGAACAATCAGTGGCGTCCCGTCCTTTTTTTCTTTTTTCTTTTTATTTTTTTCCTCGGATTTTTTTTCTTCGGTTTTAGCTTTGGATTTGTCTTTCTTTTTCGAGGTGTCTTTGGCCGCTTCCTTCAAATACGCCAGCCAACTGCCATTTTTTTCAGGCAAAGAAAAGCTTTTCACGCTGTCAACGACGACAACTTCGCCGCTCACCAGATCCAGAATGCCCATTTTTTTTATTTTTTTCTTTTTGCTTTTCTTCTTCGCTTTTTTGAGAGAATCCACTTCCGCTTTGGAATGCGAAATCATGAAAACGACATGCGTTGCTTCATAGTTAAATTTCGGTTTCGCTGCGGTGTGGGCGCTAGTGCCGTCACCGGAGAAGCCGACCAATTGACGAAAAGTTTTGCCCGAATCAACATTTTTGACCACCAAAAATGCATCGCCTTTCTGCGGTGTTTCCAAATAGAGAATCCACTTGCCATCCGGCGAGATTTGCGGCCGCTGGATGGATTTCCAGGTGTCGTAAACATCGTGGGTCAACGGTTTTTTGTCAATCGCTTTTAGCGGGGAAAAGATTGTCGCCAAAAGCATGAACAAGAAAAGCGCGAAAAGGAAATAGCGATGAGATTGCCTTTTGGGAATCATTTAATTACCTCCTTTGATTTGAAAGGATTAGTTTTTTTATTGTGAGATTGTTTTTACAAGAGAAACGAGACTCCGACCGCGGTTGTCGGATTAGAGCGAGTTTTGCAGAGAAATTCAGAGCCAGGAAGATCACAACCAAAAGGGTGAATGATGTCATGGATTTAATTTTTTGTTCAAAATAGTTTTTTGAAATGAACAGCCGCAGCATCGCGAAACTGTTCACATTTGATTCGATTGGATTTTTATTACTGGGCATGGAGCAACATGAGCGCAAATGCCGCAGCGTAAAGAAACAGCCCGAAGCACAAAATTTTTCCGCCGTTAACAAACGCGCGCGTCTTTCTGTTCCGGCGTTCGATTATTTTGATCAAAGTTTTTTGCGGTTCAGCAAAATTTTCTGCCGTCAGCCATTTCACGGTCATTACTTTCAGAAAAACCCACACCGCGGAAGTGAGCACCGTTGCCAAGCCGGCGATGATCAAAATCTGTGCAATCAGCGACGTCCCGGCAATTGATCTGCCGGAAAATCCGGTGACTGTAATGACAATCCCGGCGAGACTCATGAGCACCTGCGCCCGCAGATGAAGTACATTCAGTTGCCCTTCCAAAATATTCAGCGCTTGTAAAAAATTGTCGTTCACCAGGGTGGTGATTTGTTGCGCTTCTTTGTTCGCGGTTATTTTTGATTTTTTCTTTTTCATGATGTTAAAAGATAGGAAAATATAAAATAAATGTCAAATCAAAAATAGCATTTTTCTCAATGAAAAAGCTGCGCATAAAAATCAAACAAACTTCTCCCTTTTCTGCAGCATAATTAACCCAACCAGCACAGAAATAATCGTTCCGATAAAAATGTAGAGCCGGTTATTAAATGTCGTATCTGCCCAGACCGCTTCGTTTACATTTGACGGCACGGAAAAGGGATTCAAAAATAGATTGAATTTGTCGGGCAGAAAGCCGGTTCCGATCCAAAAAAATAGTCCGATGATGACCATGGCGACTGCCGTACCGTTGCCGTTTCTGACCATTGTGGAAATCATGAATGCGGCGCAGCCGATGAAAAAAATGGGAAACATGAGTTGGTAAACCATGCTGAAAACGGAAATCGGAATCAGTGCGACGGAGCTGAGCAGTGCCAGAATTAGTAAAATCAGCGCGACGACAAAGTAGATGAGCGCCATGCGCACCAGCCAGACTTTGTAGCGATAGTTGGGAATACCGAACAGAATTTCGATCATGCGCGAGTCCACATCATTTTGGATGCCGAAAACCGTCGGGTAAAATACGAGGAGCAAGCCTGGCACGAGCAGCCAGTAATAAACAATCCCTTCTGAAACTTCTGAATCTGAACTGGCTAAATTTAGAATAGTCACCAGTAAAAAGAAAATCACTGCCGCTAATAGGAAATAGAGAAACTTGTTGGCGAAAATGATTTTCAAATTAAATTTGACCAAACTATTGATTAAGGAGAGACTGTTTTTGATTTTAGTTCTTGAGTTCATGGACTTTGCTGCTCCGATTGTTGTCGATTAAAAAATTCAGGTATTTTTTTCGAATAATAGAATAGCTGTTACCACGCGCTATTCATGACCTTCAGTTTTGCGCAGCAGCCAGAGATAGGCGTCCTCCAGCGTCGGTAAAACGACTTTTGCATTGGAAACTGGTTTTTCTGCTGACAGACAGCGCGCGCGAATCTGCTCGCCATCGCGCATGTGGTGAATGATCTGATGCTGGCGGCGCAAGGTTTCAAATTCGCCGGGATCAATTTTAAATTGCCACACTTTTCCTTCGGCGAGGCGAGTCATGTCCTGCGGCGCGCCAAAATAGCACAGTTTGCCCCGATTGAGTACTGCGAGCATGTTACACGAGCTGGAAATATCTTCGATAATGTGCGTGGAGAAAATCACGATGCGTTCCCGCGCCAGGTCCACCAGCAAATTGCGAAAACGAATCCGTTCGCGAGGATCCAGCCCGGCGGTAGGTTCGTCCACGACGAGAATGCGCGGCAAATGCAGCAAAGTCTGGGCGATCCCGATGCGCTGCTTCATCCCGCCGGAAAAAGCCCCGATTTTTTGATCTTTCTTGTCTTCCAGATGGACAGCGCGCAGCACATAATCCACACGGTCGTCACGTTGTTTTTTGTCGTACATATTTTTCAAAATTGCCTGATATTGCAAAAATTCGTAGGCCGTCATATTTTCGTAAGTGCCAAATTCCTGCGGCAAATACCCAATCAAACCCTGCAATTCTTCCCGTTTTTGTTTCAGGTCAATGCCATTGATCCAGATGGTGCCGCGCGTTTGTTCCAAAATTCCGCAAATGATGCGCATCAGCGTAGTTTTACCGGCGCCGTTGGGGCCGAGCAAACCAAACATGCCGCTGCCGATTTCTAATGAAATTCCGGCCAGCGCCTTGAACGGATTTTTCTTTTTGCCGATAATGGGAATGATTTGCACAAAGCGGTAAAAAGACTTTCTGATCCCGGCAAAGCGCCCTGTCAGACGCATGATATTTATTTTTTCGCGGTGCAGTTTATTGGAAGTTACATAAATGGCGAGCGACAAATACCACACCACCGCGATGAAAATGATTGCCGGGATGTCTTTCCAGCGGAAATAGAAAATGGCCAAATTCAACAAAGGAAATCCCCAGAAAAATGCCGGAAAAAACCAATCAATAATTCGCCGGTAATATTTTTTGCCGGTTTTCTCAAATTGATTTGTCAAATAAATTTGAATGGGTTTCCAGAAAAAGAGACCGTAAAAATACACGGCGTGGCTCATGACAAAAATCCAGAAAAAGCTGTACAGGTAAAAATAGACAAAATAGATGAGAAAACCGAGCAACGGAATTTGCCACATGAGCGCGTCGAAGTCGCGCCATGAATGAAAATCTTTGTCCAGTCCGGCGCGCTGTCGGATGAATTTCCCTTTTTTCCACTCGCGGATAAATCGGGAATAGTCATCGTAAATTTTCACTACGTGTTTGATGCGAATGTGCAATGGTTCGTCGGGGCTGATAATATCCTCTCTGGCGCGGCGCAGACTCACTTTGACAAAATAGGTCGTCAGCGGTATCGCCACGATGAGCAGTAACAGCATGATCGTTTTCCAGAGCCAGGAAAAGAAATTGTAGTCGATCAGAAAAGCTCCGGCGATGAAAACGCCGAGCCAGATCAGTTTCGTTTTCCATTCCACGCCTCGCATCCACTGCAGCGCAGTCTCCAGTCCGGTGTAAACCGTGGGAATAAAAACCAGCGTCAGCAACGTGCTCAAAGACAAACCGCCAATGACGGTAATGGCGAACGGCGCGCCGATTTGCGTGACGTATTCGGCTTTGCCCATCGCCAGCGGAATCATGGCGACGATGGTCGTAATCGCTGTAATGAGAATCGGTCTGACTCGCGCCTGGCCGGCTGTCATTAGCGCGCGCGACCTGCGATTGCCTCGCTGGCGCAAAATACGCGTGTAATCGATCAAAATAATTCCGTTGTTGACCACAAGACCCATTAAAATAATGAAACCGATTAGCGTCAGCGGATTGATGATTGAATTTCCCGTTAAAATTACCGCCCACAACGAACCGATGGCAGCCATGGGAATGGAGAACATGATCACCAGCGGCGTGGAGAGCGACTCAAAAACAGACGCCAGAATCATGTACACCAGCAGAATAGCGGCGCCGATGAGAAAGTAAAATTCGTTCATTTCGCGCTCGTCGTGCACCACTTCAACCGCGACGCCCGGCGGCAGCTCCAGATTAGCGACGAGATCGTCTATTTGCTGACGCGCCGCGTTGAGCAGGGATTTAGAGCCATTTATTTCATCCAGTAACTTATAGGAAACTTCAACTTCTTTTTCCTGATTGACGCGGTTGATTTGCCCGGTGCCGCTAGAATAGACGATGCGGCTCAATTGATTCAAATCGACAATTCCCCCGGACTGAGACCGAATGCGCAATTCCCGCAAATCGTCCATATTTTTGTCTTCAGTATTTTCGCGGCGAATGATGATGTCGTACTCGTCCACGCCTTGCTTGTATTTGAGCCCGGAGCTGATTTCCGACTGAAAACTCGCCAGTTCCGCGGCGACGTTGGAAATGGGAACGTTAAATTCACTGAGCAACCGATTGTCAAACAAGAGTTGAACTTCGGGTCTGTTTTCGCTGACATTTACTCGCGCCCAGTCAATCGTGCTGAGATCTTCTAAATAGTAACGAATATCGTCAGCCAATTTGGTCATGACGCCAAAATTATTGCCCTTAATAACTACTTTTTCCGTTTGCGCGCCGATGCCCAACATTCGCTCAAATCCGGCGCCGGGATTTCGGCCCATGCCGCCGCGGAAGCGCTGGCTGGACTGAGGCTGCTCAAAACTGACTTCAGCGGAGCGGAAATCTTTGATGCGATCGTTTATTTCATCCTTGATTTGCGCCACTGTCCGATTTTTTATTTTCTGGTAATCTTTTTTTAATTTGATAGTCAGAATAGCCTCTTCTTCGTAAATCTGGCTGATGACGTCCTGCTTTTCCTCGATATCTGCCAATCGTTTTTCCAGATCAGCGACGACAAGGTCTGTCGCTTCGAGCGTGGAGCCGCTGGGCATGGTCACGTACAAATTGAAATCAGTCAGCTCCGGCTCTCTGGAAACGTCCACGCTCAACGCGAGACAAATGACTAAGCTGAGAAACAAAGCGATCACTGCCGCCAGAATCGTCCGCGGCGGGAAACGCATGGAAGATTTCAAAATGACGCGATAAATTTGCAGCAGGCGATTTTTCGGATTGACAATATTGAAATGACTTCCCGAAGGCCTGGTCTTTTTCCAGCGGTTCAAAAAGAAATGCGTCACCATGGGAATGAGCAGCAGAGCGACAATGAGCGAGACCAGCAGCGTGGAAATGATGGAGACAGAGATGTGCCTTCCCATCAAGCGCACGAAAAAATTCGTAGCAAAAACGAACGGGAGAAAAATGACCACGGTGGTCATGGTCGCCGCAAAAATGGAGCGCCAGACTTCTTTAGTGCCTTGAACGACCGAATCGGTGAGATTTCTGGTTCCCGACGAGGCAAGCCGATAGATATTTTCTAACACCACCACGCTATTGTCCAGAAGCATTCCGATTGCCAGCGCGATGCCGACAAGGGTCAGGCTGTTGATGGAAATATCATAGGCATAGAAAAAGTTGAACGCCGTGTAAATGGAAATGGGCATAGCGAGTGAAATGACGGCGACAAGGCTAAAATTTCGCAAAAAAAGATACAAAATGATCACAGCCAAAAGCCCGCCAATGATCGCTAACTTGATGATGAGATCAATATTTTTTTCCATCTCTTCGGCGCTGTTTTGCTGGATGACAATTTCCACGTCCTGCGGCGCTAATTTCTCATTCAGTTTGGCGATCACTTTCTGCGTTTCGTGGGAGAGTGAAATCAAATTCACCTGTGCGTCGCGGACAAGCTGAATAGTCAGCGCGTCTTTGCCATTGACGCGGCTGATCGAGGTCTCTTCTTTGTAACCAACAAAAACATCGGCGACGTCTTTCAAATACACAGGGCCGGTTCGGCGAACGATGATGTTTTCCAGATCGTTGACGTCGGTGTATTCCGCAACTAAATTGACAAAATATTGCTTGTCTTTTTCGTAAGCCTGTCCCACGAAAGTTTTATTTTGCGAGTTCTGGGCGATGAGTGAGCGGATCTGAGACGGCGTGATGTTGTATGCTTCCGCCGCGTCTTCTTTCAAAATAATCTCCACGGATTTTTCGCGACCGCCAAAAATTTCTACATTGGCGATGCCGTCGATATTTTGCAAATCCGGCGTGACTTTTTTGTCGATAATTTCCCGCAAACGATCCAGTCCGCCGCTGCCGCGCACCTGCAGGGACATGAACATATTGGACAATTGTTGGGTGTCTATTTTTAATACATTGACAATAAACTCCTCGGGCAGCGAATTTTTGACGGCATTCATCTGCTCTTGCAGTTTTAAATAAGCATATTTTATTTTCACATTTTTATTGTAATAAACCGTGATCATGCCGCGTCGTCTGTCGGCGTAAGATTCAATTTTGTCGATGCCTTCCAGTGTACTCGCGGCGCCCTCCAATGGAATGAGCGCTTGTTTTTCCATGTATTCCGGATCAACTTCCCGAACAGAAGTGACCTGAATGATGAGAAACGGCAATTCCGCGTCCGGAATCAGTTCCACCGGCAATTGTTTGTACGAAATGTAACCGAGCATGGTCACGGCGATAAAAAGCATGGTGATGAATGTTTTGCGATTTATGACGAAGCGAATGATGTTCATGGACAAATTTTTCCTTATTTGTTACAAAAAAAATAAACAAAAAATAGAACGCGGATGCACACGGATTTAGCGGATATCCACCGATAAAAAATTTCCAAGAATAGGCTTAAGACTTACCTGCGTCAAACAATTAACTCGTTTTTTTGTGCGCTTTTACGTCAAATATTTTTTACCAATCCAAAATAACGACAACTGTGCAAAGGTGCACGTCTTAAGCTTATTTCTGTTCGCTGCCAAAATGTATTTGATCAAAAACCAAATAGACACAAGGGATCACAATCAGCGTCAAGATCGTCGACGTGATCAAACCGCCGATCACCGCCAGCGCCATGGGCGCGCGGAGCGCTGCGCCTTCGCCGAAGCCAAAAGTCAGCGGCAGCAGCGCCAAAATAGTCGTCAAGCTGGTCATGATGATGGGTCTGATTCTGCGTTGCCCGGCTTCGATGATGGCGTCCCAGCGCGACAGTCCTTCCCGTTTCAACTGATTTATTGCATCCACTAAAATAATCGAGTCGTTCACCGCGATGCCGGCCAGCATGATGATGCCAATGTAGGCCATGATGTTCAGCGTTTTTCCCAACAGGAAAAAGATCAGAATCGCGCCCACGCCGGCAAGCGGAATCGTGAGTAAAATAGTGAGCGGGTGAATGAGCGACTCAAATTGCGACGCCATGACCATGTAAACGAGAATGATCGACAAAAACAAAGCGAATTTCAAATTGTGAAACGCTTCCGAACGTTTTTGTTCTTCGCCGGTGATTTCATATTTATAATCTGTCGGGAAATCGATGTCTTTCAGTTGATTGCGAATATCAGCGACGATGTGGTTAAACGGCCTGTTCGATTGAATGTGAGCTGTCACCTCTCCGATGCGAATCTGATTGCGGCGCTTGATTTCTTTTGGCGCATTTTCGATGCGAATTTTTGTCACTTCGGACAGCGGTATCTTTTGCTCGCCGTTATTGAGTTGAATATTTCCCAGTTCGCCCACGCTCATTTTCGGCAGCCGCAGCGTAATGTCTTTTAGTTCGCCTTCGTAATCCCAGGAGCCGGCGCTGCGGCCTTTGAGATAGTTCTGCAATTGACTACTAATTTCATTGATGCCCAGATTGTACATGCCGGCGGAGATTCGATCGACAACAAGCTCGACCTCAGGTCTGCCTTCGTCAAAGCTGGTCTCGATGTTGATGAGATCGGGCACTGATGCTACCTTTTTCTTCACCTGATTGGTCAAATCCTGGATGACGTCCAAATCTTCGCCCTTGATTTCAACAATTATCGGCGCGACTTCTGTGCCAAGTGTGGCTTGTAATGCTGTCTGCTCTTGAATGAACTGGGTTTCCACGTCGGGAATATCGCCCAAAACCTGCCCCAGATGAGCGATTATTTTTTGCGCCGGAATTTTGTGGTTGTCGTTGAGGATAATTTTTATAGTTCCGGTGTTTTCATCTTCCAAAATGGATTCTTCCGTTGAAGAGACATCCGAGGCTGCCGGGCCTATCTGGCTGTAAATCAAATTTATTTCATCGCCGTATGTTTCGTGGATCAAATTTTCAATGCCGGTGATGGTTTGCTCGGTGCGGCGAAGGTCGGTTCCCGCAGGCAATTTTACCTCAATGGAGAATTCACCCAGGTCTGTTTTGGGAATGAATTCGCTGCCCACGAAGGGGATAAGCAAAATCGAGATCGCCACTAACAAGGCTGCCGCGCCGATCACTTTCCAGCGGTGGGATAGCATCTTTGACAAAAAAGTCGCGTAACCGGGAAATCGGATCGATTTTTGTTCGACGTCGAGCTGCGGCGTTTTAAGCAATCGCGCGCTCAACATGGGAATGACCAAAATGGCGACGACTAACGATGAGAGCAAAGAAAACGCCACTGTCCATGCCTGATCTTTGAACAGTTCTCCTGCTGCGCCGTGAAGAAAAACGATGGGCAGAAAAACGACAATCGTGGTCAGCGTTGAGGCGGTAATTGCTCCGCCCACTTCAGCGGCGCCGCGGATGGACGCCTCTTTCAACGATAGCCCGGACTCTAAATTTCGAAAAATATTTTCCATCACTACAATGGCATTATCCACCAACATTCCGGCGCCTAAGGCCAGACCTCCCAGCGTCATGATGTTCAATGTGAGTCCGTTGAAATACATCAAGTTGAAAGTGGCGATGATGGAAATGGGAATCGCCAGACTGATAATGAACGTCGTGCCGACGCGGCGCAGAAAGACAAACAAGATCAGTATCGCTAACAGAATGCCGATCAGAGCGGTTTGCTTGACTTCGTCCACTGCTTGATTGATAAAATCTCCCTGATTCTGAATGACAGTGAGTTTGTAGCCTGGCAGCGCTTTGCGCAGTTTTGCCAATTCTTTCTGCAGGGCATTGGTCGCTTTCACTGTATTGAATTTTGTCTCTTTGTAAATTTCCAGACCCATGCACCGTTTTTGGTTGACGTGAACAATGTTCTCCGGGTCTTTGTTCTGCAATTTGACTTTGGCGACGTCCTTCAAAAAAACAGGTACGCGTTCCCGCGTCTGCGGGGTTTGACCGGTATTGGTCGCGGTTGGCTGCTTGTAAGTGACAATCACATTTTTGATGTCTTCCAGCGATTGGAATTCCCCGACTCCCTTGATGACATATTTTCTCCCCATCTCGACGATGGAGCCGCCGGAAACATTTCGGTTGTAACTCTGCAGCTTGCTGGTGATAGCGGACGGAGTCAGGTTATAGGCTTCCAGCAAATAGGGATTTGTTTCCAGCACAACTTCCTTTTCTTCCTGACCCAGTAGCTTGACTTCGGCAATGCCCTCTAATCGAATCAACTCATTGCGCAGATAATTTTCTGCGACCCGACGCAATTCGTCCATGTCGTCAATGTTTTCATTGGAAAATCCGAGCAACATGATCGGTGCTGTATTTGGATCGTGCTGCGTGATTACCAACTCTTCAATTTCGGAATTTTGCGTGAAACTGGTCAGCGTTTTTTGCAAATCCAGAAACGCCTCGTCCATGTCGGCGTCCCAGCTATATTCCACGGTAATTTGTGCGGATCCAACCCGGGTGACAGAAGAAACCTGTACGACTTTTTTTTGCCGAATGGCAAGCGCCTCGATGCTTTCCACGAATTGTTTTTCGATCTCTTCGGGAGGCTTTTCGCCAGCCTTGAGTTCCACAAAAATTCGTGGATTGTTCAAATCAGGAAAAAGATCAACCCCTAATTTGCTGAATGAAATATATCCCAAAAGCACAACCGCCAGCACCAGCATCAGGATAGTAATGGGATAATTAACAGAAAATTCAGTTAGTTTTCTCATAGTTCTTTCTTTTTATTTGAAATCTCTCAAACTCATTTTGATTGCCAGAAAAGTCGGCGAACAAAATTCAATTGGCGCTTCTGACGTTCATTTTAACGAATGATTTTCACTTTCGACCGATGCCGCAAAGTTTCAAATCCTTTGATAACCAACCGCTCGTTTTCTTTTAGCCCGTCGGTTACTTCGACTTCATCCGGATTCTCCAGTCCGGTCGAAATCACTCGTTCCAGCGCCGCGCCCTTTTCCGCGACAAAAACAGTTTTGCCGCGACGTTTCACCAGAATAACATCTTTGGGAATTACAATAGCGCTATCTTTGCGCGCAATGACAATTTCCGCCTTGGCGAACATGCCGGGTCGCAATTTCCAGTCCGGATTTTCTACCAAAATAGTGGATTTGAAAGAACGCGTGTCCGAATCCAGCGCCGGGGAAACCTGAGAGATGCGACCGGGCAACGTGTCTTCGGGCATCGTGTAATTCATCACACGCACCGGCTGATTTTCTTTTACCTGACCTAACCATTTGCCGGGGAGGTTAACTTCCATGTACAACCGGCGGTAGTTCATCATTTTTACCATTGTTTGTCCGGCGTCCACTTTCACGCCAGAAGTGAAATAAGGCAAATCAACGATGACGCCGCCAAAAGGAGCGACGATCTTCAGTTTTGCCAATTGAATTTTTGCGTTCTCATAGCTATACTGCGCGTTCATGTAGCTTTTTTCTGCATTTTTCAAATCGCGGTAAGTTGCACCGCCTTTTTCGTAAAGCGATTTTTGTTTTTCCAGTTCCTGTTTGGATACTTCCAGTTCCAACTTTTTTGACTCAATCATAATTGAGCTTTCTAACTCAGGGTTGTCAAGATAAATAATTACGGCGCCTTGCGGCACAAAATCGCCCAATCCGTAAGGCTTTCCCGTCTTTGGATTCGTCGCGAGACGATAAAGTCCCGATGTTTCCGATTTCAATGTCGCTTCTTTAATGGCTTTGACCGTACCCGTCGCTGTCAGAAATTCTTCGATGGGTTTTTTCTTTATCTCTTGCACGGATACCGGAACTGCAACTTCAGCGCCGGTGTCGCCCTGTTGACCGCCGCATCCGATCAAAAAAACGATCATTCCCAAAAGCAAAATTGTTGACTTCAGTTTCACGCTTAACTCCTTTGTTTTTTTATACTTATTCAGCCGCAGAATCGCAGAGACCACAGAGAGAAAAGAGAAACCACGATAAGGCTTGCGTTTGCTGCAGATGTTCATAAAAAATAAAATCAAAACGTTTCAGCTAAAAAAATAATGAGCTTTTTTGTCAAATCCGGATAAATTTTCGACCATTTTTTTCGCACGCAATGCAGAAAAATAGCTATCAGTATTGCTCAATTTGCGGCACAACCTGTTGATCTTTTTCGAAATCGTAAAGAGACAACACTTTCAAGTTGAGCAACTCCAATTTGTAATTGATCAGAGCGCTGATGCGATTCATCTTTGCCTGCGAGAGCTGATTCTGGAACAGATTCAAATCCATGCTCGTGATGTCGCCGTTTTTGTAACGCTCTAAATTGATATCGTAAGTGAGTTGCGCGTTGCGTACGTTTTGGTTGGCAATTTCAATCTGATTAACGAGGTTTTTCAGATTTCGATACGCCTGTCTGACCTGGATGATGATATCGGTTTTCTGGTCGTCCATGGATAATTCTTTGTCTTTCACCGAAGCCGTAAACGCTTTAATACGCGATTTTTTTTGTCCCCAATCGAAAAGCGGGATGTTGAATTGGATGGAAAAACGTTCGTTTTTAGTCGGCGCGTCGAAAACACTATTCACATTTTCGTCGGTGCCTATGATGCCGTAGGACAAACTCAAATCGCCGCGGAACTCATTAGTCGCCGATGCTTGAATGAGGTTGAATTTGGCGTTATCGACGGCGATCTCTTTTTGCCGCAATTCCATGCGATATTTGAGGGCCGTATCCAGCGCTTTTTGTAAATTCACTTCAACCGGATGGTGCGCGATATCCGCCGTGACTGAGATGTCGTCAAAAATCGACAGGCCGATCAATTTCTTGAACGAATCCATCACGTTTTCCAACTCGGTTTGCGAATTTTGCACTGAGGACTTGCTGGAGGTCATGTCCAACTCTGCCTGATACAATTCCTCTCGCGCAGCCAGACCGGCGTCCACTTTGTTTTTAATAATCTTGTAGCTCTCCTGCCGATTTTTGTATTCGTCGATCGCTATGTCAAGACTGGCTTTTTTCAGATACACATTATAAAAATCTTGTGTGACCTGATATTCAAGAAAAAGTTTTTGAATGGCGTAACTCAAAGCAGCGTTTTCCAGGTCTAATTTTAGAGTGTTCAACTCCAATTTTGTCCGGTTGTAGGTGAACAGTGGCTGCCGAAAACTGAGGTAAAGATCATTGCTGTACGTTTTGCTGCTGTTGCCGCTTGTTCGGGAAGTCGGATCCTCGCTGTAAGAATCCCGCCAGCCAAATTGATTGATCAAGGACAGAGTGCCGTCGGTCCAGGGAATGGGCTGAGAGATCATAAACTGGCTGGTTGATTGTTTGCTTTCGCTCTTGTACCAGGTGGAGAAAAAGTCAAAAAATTGCTGACTGTGCGTATAGCTGAACGGCGTCAGTGACAGGCTGAATTGCGACTTCAGTGACGCTTTTTGTGCGTTGAGCATTTCTCGGCTTCTCTCGAGATTGAGTTGAGAATGCTTAATCTGCGGACTGTTATTCATGGCAATCTGCAGCGCCTTGTGCAGCGTCAGCGGCTCTTGCGCAAATGCAATAGTGGAAAAAAGCAGAATTGAGAACAAGAGTCCGACTTTCCGGAAAATGGTTTTTTTTAAGACACACATTTTTCAAAATCCTTCAATTGTTTCTTAATTTTTCTCGGTGTCCTCTGCCAATTGGTGGCTGAAGACTGAAGTTTATTTCGCGCAAAAGTTTTTGTTTTGCCGATCATGAAATTAAGTTAATAAAAAATCACCACTGTCAAATCAATTAATGTCTGACCCATTTGACGGCGTCGGCAAATACGACTCTGCCTTTGGATTTATTTGTCAATTCGACCTGAGTCTTGCCGGCGGAAATGTAATACGTGCCCAAAAGAGACCAGCCTGTTTCTACGTTGCTCATGTCAAGCTCCACTTCTTCTTCTCCGTCGTCATGGTGAACGATGAAATGGAAGTCCTGAATGAAATTGTTTTTCCTGCGTCCTCTTCGCATCCAGGGCATTTCGATTTTTGTCGAGTAATAATAGACGTCGTATTGCCCGCTTTTTTTAATTTCAGCGGTCCAAACAGCCCTTTTGTTTCCGTCTCCGGATTTGAGGTAATGCGCCGAATGGATAAATTTGCCGAAAAAGTCGGCGTTGGTCGTAGCGCGCCAATTTGCCGGCGGACGCCAGAAATTAAAGCCGATATATTTTTCGTCCTCTGTGTTTTTAGACCGGAATAATTTTTTAATAAAACTTTCTTGGTGTTGTGAGAGCGCGGCAAATCCGGCGTCTTCATTGTCCACGACGATTTCGTTCGGCTCAATCCATCTCAAATGATCCTTCAAATTACGGACTCCTTCAAAGGCGACTGCTTTTTTGTCCATTTCCAGATTATCGAAACGGCGGCTGATGGTAGCCGGCAGATTTTTGGAAATTAAGGTATTAATTGTCAACATTCGCGGTTCGTCATCGAGGACAACGCCGATCTCTTTGATTTCGTTCGCGCCTATGCGGAAAAATTTTTCTTCCGGCTGGTCGGCGCCTGATCTGCCCATGCCAAAAAATCTGCCGTGACCGCCGGCCATGCGAAAGCTGACTGAAATCAAACCTTCCACGTCTTCAGTGTTTTCGATTTTGAATTTAATTTGATAGCGAGTGCGATCGTTGTCGATAAATTTGTAAGCGACGATGTTGGTCGTCAAAAACGCGGGCAATTTTTTGGTTTTGTACCATTGTTCAAAATACGGCATCAGATCAAAATTTGATTTTTGCTTCAAAGCAGTCGTGAATTCAGAGATTTTGGTGGTTGAAAAATGGTGCTGGCTGAGAAAATCAGAGATAAAAGTATCGAACTTCTCTGCTTTGATTTGACTTTGAATGTACTGAAAGAGATATTGACCTTTTAGTTTTAGCACGCCGTCGATGATGTCTTTTTTGGCAGGATCTTTCAGAAGCTCCTCCAGGCTTTGATTCGCAAGAGCAAGATTTGCCTTTTCATCGTCGGTCAATCCGACAAAAAAACGCCGGAAACCGGAGACGGGATTACTTGTTTTCTCGCTCAAATAAGATTCAAAAGCGACGTTAAAAATTGGCGCTGATGAAGATGAGAAATTATTGACGTAGGTAAAATAATTGGGGAAAACGTGATAATCGGGATGCAGCCCCAACATGCTTTCTTCGAAAAACATGCGCCGAAACCCGCTATTTAAAAGGCCGCTGCGCAAAAATTGCGTAAAAACGTTGCTTTGTCGCTCTTCCGGCGTGATAGATTGATTGCTGCGATCTGTCATCCGTTTTTGCCAACGAAATTGGTTGCTAAAATCTGCGCCATTCATTAATATGCCTTTTTCGTGCACCAACGCCATTTCCGGTTGCACCGCCTCGGTGCCGACTGTCCACAAGTGCGGATAATAGAAAAATTGAATGGGAACTTCAACCAGAGAGAAACGAGGAAAGACATATTCCAGTCCGATTTTATTTTCGTAGTCTTGTTTTGTGTCGCGAATGAGCGCCGCCAGCGTGTCGCCAATATCGGTGAAATACGAAGAAAAATAATCATGGGATTTTAAATAAAACAGACGATAATTCACGCTATCCACAGCGATAGATTTCTGCTCATATTTCCCAATGACCAGCGTGCGCTGAGTCAATGGCCTGTCCGAAGTGAAAACGAATTTGCCGTCGCCTTTGTCTTCCATTCTTCCCTGAGAAATGACAGTAAACTTGGGATTTGTTTTGACATTTAAATTGAATGAGAAGAAATTTTTGTTCGTTTTTTGAGGATAAAGTGCGCTGGTCGGCAACCCGGCGCCGGGGTACCACTCCGCTGCCGGAGTTAATAGCACATAGTCGGGCTCAATGAACGCAAATTTTTTGGCGACATTGTACATCCATAGTCGGTACAATTTCTGACGCGCCTTTTCGTCGGCGTCAAGGTAACAAGCCTGTTCGTTAATTGAACCGGCGTAAGCGAAAGTCAAGGAATCAACTTGTCCCGGCGATAGCGGAGCCGTCGGATTCACGAGGATGAGATTCTTTTGCTGAGTAAAACTAATCTTGCCAGAGCGGGAACTGACCGCTTTCACTTTGAGTCCGGGGTTGAGAGTAAAAAGATACTCGTCGATATTTTTGTCGGTGGCGTTTTTGAAAACGAGCTTGGCGTTGACGTCAATTTTGTCGCCCTGATGCAGCAAAGTAACGTCGTAGCGCACGGGCTGAACCGCTGCTTTGTCAACGAACTGTTTGTTCAATTCCATGATGCCGCTTCTGAGCTCTGTCCCCTGAGAAAACCCGGAGAGATAGACAAATCCCAGCGTTATTGCCGCGGCGATACAGAGAACGGAAAACACGCCGGAAAAGCGGGTCATGGCACTGGATTGTGGCAAGCGCTTGATCATGAAAATTGTCGCGAAGACAAAACCCAATCCCAACAGGAAATAAATACCACGATGGATGAGAATCGCTCCTAAATTGCCAAATCCAACGAAATCAGAATATGTCAATGGTACATTGAATGCCATGTAGTCAAAAATGTAATGCGCTTTACTGGCGAGGAAAAAAAGCGTCACGGCGATATAGCCCAGCAAAACAATGAAGGTGACGGCCTGGTTGCGAATGACTACCATGAACAAAAATGACAGACCAAAAATAAACATCAGCGTCGGTAAGCTGATGAGCAGCGGATAGAGAAAATACGGCGCGAGAACAAAGCTTGCCTGGCTGAAAAAAATATGAAAAATGGCTGAAATAATGAGCACAATAATATTGAGGGCAAGAAAAACCAACAAAATGCCCAGCATTTTTCCCAACACATAGTCGCCGTTGGTCATAGAGCGCATGTAAATAACTTCTGTGGTGTCCAGTTTTTTGTCGCGCTTGAGAAAGTCGGACGCCAGAAAAACGCCGATAATCGCCTGCACGACGTTCAGCAACAGAATGTCCATGTAGGGCAGCGATGCGTTCAAGCCGTTCATAAACCAGGGCGTCCGTCCAACTTTGGTGTGCATGCCAATATCGAGGAGAATCAGAATGAGAATGGCAAGTATGGAAAAAATACGAAAAAACCAGCTTCGCAGCAAGGTTTTCATTTCATAGCGAGCGACGGTCAAAATTTTATATAAGGACAACATCGCAAAATCCTCTCTATTTTATTTGATGGATTTTCCTTGTTTTGACAAATTAATTCAAATCATCATTCCATTTTTGTCCCATTTCAAATTCCATGAAATAGACGTAGGCGTGCTCCAGATTGGGATCGATTTGTTTCCCCGGGAAATCGTCCAATTTGTCAGCGACGATTTGCACTTCCCACCCGTTTTCTGAAGGAATGGTGGAGATGACGGGATATTTTTCTTTGATTTGTTCCAGTTCGCTATCGATGGCGTTAATTTCCCAGACATGACCGCGGGCTTTGTCGATCAGTTTGTCTGGCGCAGCGTTGAACACAACTTCTCCGTTGTGCAGTAGCGCCATGTTGTTGCACGTGCTGGAAATATCCCCGACGATATGTGTGGAGAGAACAATGATGATGTCTCTTTCCGCCATTTCGGCTAATAAGTTACGGAAACGGATTCGTTCTTCGGGGTCAAGTCCGGTGGTTGGTTCGTCCACGACAACGATTTTAGGGTCGCCGATGAGCGCTTGCGCGATTCCGAGGCGTCGCTTCATGCCGCCGGAGAGTTTGTTGGCGTTGCGGTCTCTCGCTTCGTAGAGGCCGACTTTTTCCAGCATTTCATCGACAGCTTGTTTTCGTTTTTTGCTGTCTTGCAGGCCTGAAAGACTGGCGACGTAATCGAGAAATTCCCACGTTTTTAATTTTTGAAAAAAGCGAAAATCCTGAGGCAGATAACCCAGCATGGCGCGAATTTCTCGTCTGTTTTTTCGTAACTCAAGTCCGTTGTAGTGCGCCGTTCCGCGGGTGGGTTTCATCAGCGTTACTAATATTCGCATCAGCGTCGTTTTGCCGGCGCCGTTCGGACCCAGCAAACCAAACATTCCGCTGTCGATTTCCAAATTAACATCTTTGAGAGCCAGATTGCCGTTTTTGTACTGTTTGGTTAAATCTTCGATCTTGATTCTCATCTAAAATCCCCTTTTATTCAATCGTTCTGTTTAATCATTGGTCAGAGATGGTGAAGGTTTCTTGAAGGATAGTCTGCCCTGAAAATGCTTCAGAAAATGACTCTGCCAATCATAACTCTTTTAACAAGCAAACAACTGAAAACTTGTGCTTGCGTATGTTAAATTTCAAAATAATAGGCAAACGTTAGTTGAACATTTTAACGAATAATTTTTCCGAAAGTTGCATCAGAAAATATACCGCCTGATGCATTTTTGACATTCTTTTTTGCCGCTGTAACTGATCAAAATTTCACTTTCCGGTTTTAAGCAAAGTTTTTCCCTGTTGAATCGAAAAATTTTCTTTCGGCTTGACTTTTTCGCCTGACGTTGTTATATTGCATTTGAAGGTTTCATCTCTGACAAAATTCGTCTGGAATTATTCTGAACACTGCAATTCGGAGAAGCCAATGTTCCGCTGCAAAAATTTGATTCTTCCGCTGTTTTTTGCTGTTATTCTCATGAGCTGCGCCGGCGTTTACCAGAGAAAACCGCTGATTTTGCCGGAAGAAAGGCTTGCAACTGCGCTGGAGAGAGTGACCGATATTCCGGAATTGTCCGGCGCACTGGTGGGCGTCATGGTGCAATCGCTGCAAAGCGGGGAAATTTTGTACGCGAAAAATGCAGAAAAATTGTTCATGCCTGCCTCCAATGAAAAAATCCCCACCTCTGCGGCAGCGCTGCTCAATTTTGGACCCGATTTTCGCTACCGGACCCGCGTTGTAACCAATGGGAAAATTGTCGGTTCTGCGCTGCAAGGTGACTTGATCGTCATCGGCAGCGGCGATCCTACCATCGGTTATCGGTTTTGCCAGCGGCGTGACAGTTGTCGGGCATTCGCGTCCTGGATCGATTCGCTGAAATCGCTGGGCATCGAATCCATTGCCGGAAATGTCGTGGGCATCGACGATGTTTTTGACGACGAATTTATCGGCTACGGCTGGACTGTGGACAATTTACCCTATTCCTACGCCGCGGAAATCGGTGGGCTGATTTTCAACGAAAATTACGCGGCGCTTTCAATCATGGCGGACAGCGCGGCTGACAAAATTGACGTTAAAGTATTCCCGGAAATTGGCTATCTTGAAATTGTTCCGAAATTAGCTTTTGGCGTTGAGACCGACTTTAACATCAGCAGATTGTACACGACCAACCGGGTGGAATTGACCGGAACTATTGAACCCGGGAAAAAGCGCAGCCAGAATATTTCCATTCACAATCCGACGCTCTATTTTACGACGGCTCTGAAATCCGAGCTGGAGAAAAGCGGCATCCACGTCTCCGGCGACGCCATTGATGCCGATGATTTTCCCGCTGTCAAAAATGACTCGCTGTTTCAAACCCTATTTGTTCACTATTCTGATTCTCTGAAAAATATTTTGAAAATCTTGCTGAAAGAATCGCAAAATCTGTATGCGGAAAGTTTGACAAAATTGCTGGGCTATCATTTCGGAGAAGGCGGCACATTCGCCGAGGGAAGAAAAGTCATTCAGAGCACGCTGCGCCGATTCGGTTTGCAGAAAGAAAATTACCAGTACATGGACGGTTCCGGACTTTGTCGTTACGATTACATTTCTCCGGCGTACCTGACGAAGATTTTTCGCCGTATGTATTTTCATCCCTACGGGAAAATTTTTCGCCAATGTCTTCCCATCGCCGGCGTGGATGGCACAATCGGTTATCGCATGAAAGGAACTGCCGCCGAAGGAAAGATTTTCGCCAAAACAGGCACCATCTCCAATGTCCGCTGTCTGAGCGGCTACGCTTTTTCAGCAGACGGAGAGCCGCTGGTGTTTTCCACTATGTTTAATAATTTTCTTTGCCCGGTGCAGGTCGTGTTGGATGTTCAGGATCAAATTTGTATGTTGCTGTCCTCATTTCACAGAACTCGCTAATGCCAATGAATATCAAAAGTGAACTGAAAAGATTAAAATTTAACATTTCTGCCGTTTTGTTTGACTGGGGAAATACGATTATGCCCATTTTCCCCGACCAATTCGGCCCCATGGCGATGTGGGAGCGGCTGGAACTTATTCGCGGCGCCGAACAGATTCTGCCTCAATTGCAACAAAAATATTCGCTCGCTTTGCTGAGCAATGCTGACGATTCAGACAGAGAACTTGTCGGGAAGGCGTTGCTGGTGGTCGGTGCAGCAAAATATTTTTCACATATTTTCACGCCGCAGGAACTCATTGCCAGAAAACCAGCGCCGCAATTTTATCACAATGCGTTGAAAAAAATAGGCGTCGAACCCGAACATGCCATCATGGTCGGCGATGACTATGAAAAAGACATTATCGGCGCCAAGCAGGCGGGATTGTGGACGATTTGGTTCAATCAAAACGGAAAAACAACAGCCTCAAAATATCCGTACCATGATTTTGAGATAAATTCACTGCTGCAAATCCCGGAAATTTTGGAGCGAAAATTTAAGCGGCAGGCAAATGTTTAAAGAGAAATTTACAAAGTCCAAATAATCTCCGATGATCAAATTCAAAATCTGGTGCGTTTTGGTCATGGAGATTTTGAAGTTAACGGTTAAAATTTCTCTGTGCTTAGTGGCTTGATTTCATGGGAGATAAAATCAATACCACCGTTCCAATTTGTATTGACCGTCTTCGTAATAAATTTCAGCGGCAAAATTGCTGGAAAATGCAAATATTAACAGCACGCCGTGGCGATTGTCGCGATCGGAAATTTTTAGATCGACCGGCGGTGCATTGAGACGCTGGAGAAATTTGCGCTCAACGCCGTGGTCTGTTTGCTCGAAAATAGCAAAAAAATATGCTCGATGTTCATGCTTCGCTAACAGAGAGTCCGACGCGCCGCAAATCAGGTATTCTGGGGTTCCGTTCTGATTCAAGTCGAGCAGCATTTGCAGCAAGGCATCGTTTTCGTCAAAATATTTTTGCTGTTCTTGCGGGAGATCCTTTTTCGTGAGCATCCTTGGGCCGGGGACTTCCGGTAGCTGTTTGGCAAGAAATTGCCGATTAAATTGATCGAATTGTGATAGGCGGGATTGTTTGTTACAATAAAAAGCGACTAATAAAGATAAAAAAATTACCAAAAGAGCTGAGTTTCTTATGCGCATTGGATATCCTTCCCCTGTTTTGGCCAAACTTTATTCGATAGTTGGCTAAAAATAATAAAAAAAATTCACAATGTCAAAATAAATTTGTAAATTGAACTTTTTTTTTATTGGCGCCTTGTTGTTAAGGTGTGCGCATTTGACAGAATTTACTGGATGTTAAGGTGAGAAAAATTCATCGAGCTTATTTAAAAAAATTATCATGTGAGTCCCGTGAAAAATTTTTGTAAATTAGCTACAAAAATCGACGTAAGCCCAATATTTTGGCTTCAAATTAATTAAATTAAAGGAGAAACAAAGTGAGCAAAAAAACTCTCATCTGGACGGCTCTCGTTTTGCTGTTGCTGCTTGCAGTGATTTGCATTCTGACCCATGCCAGAAAAATTGAAAACAAATTGACGCTGCAGGCGCAGGACAAACTTGCCGCTGCCGGAATTAGCGGGTTGTCGGTAAAATTTGACGGCCGCAATGCAATTTTGAGCGGCGAAGTTGACTCTGATGAGCTGTCCGCAAAGGCAGCGGCGCTGATTGCCGAAATCCCCGGCGTGCGCAAAGTGTCCAATTTGGCGGCGGTCAAACCGCAGCAGAAAATCGAGAGCGCACAAGCTACCGAAACCACGGCGATGGAAGACGCGCTGGTTGCGTTGAAAAATTCGCTAGCGAAATTGAGCATTCATTTTGATACGAATTCTGACAAAATTTCCTCTATTTTTAACAATGTCATTGATCAGATCGCTCAATTGCTAAAAAAATACCAGCGCGAGAAAATTGAAATTATCGGACACGCAGACAGCCGCGGCACCGAAGAATACAATCAAAAATTGAGCTTGAAGCGCGCCAGTTCAGTCAAATCTGTGCTGGTAAAAAATGGCATCGATGCTTCCCGATTGCTGGTCAGCGGCAAGGGGGAATCTGACCCCATCGCGGATAACGCAACAGCGGAAGGGATGGCAAAAAATCGCAGAGTGGAATTTATCGTTATTGAGGAGGAATAATCATGATATTTTTAATTGGCGAAATAGTAATTTGTTTGATCATCGCTTTTGTTTTGGGACTTGTCATTGGCTGGCTGCTTCGCGGAGTCCGGACCGGGAAGGCGACCGTTCAGGCGACAAAAACGGCGCGGCCGGATGAATTGACAAAAGTGGAAGGTATCGGGCCAAAAATTGCCAGCTTACTGATAGCAGACGGAATTATGGATTTTGAAGATCTCTCCAGGACGTCGGTAGATCGATTAAACGTGATTCTGCAAAAAGGCGGCCAAAATTACAACATTGCCGATGCCAGTACTTGGCCTGAACAAGCGGCGTTGGCCGTGCGCGGCGAATGGGATGAGTTGAAAAAATTACAGGACGAACTCAAAGGCGGGCGTCGCGTGTAGATTTTCAACTCATCAAAATTAATCGGACGATTAAAATCTCCGCTGTTTGTTGCAAAAATAGCGGAGATTTTCTTGACTTTGTGCCGGCAAAACCTTTGCTTTTTCCCCTTTTCTTATTTTACAGTCCTGCCAATTTTTTCAAAGCTTTCTTTTCAAATAACGGATTTGTCTCTCAGATGTTAGAAAAAACAACAGCGCCCTATCTTTTTGATTAAATCAATCTGCACAAAATATAGCGAACTGCCATTTAAAATGGTTTAACTGCAATTTAAATCAATGAATTGCAAAAAAATAAATTGTAATTAACATAATAGCAATGCTGATAACAATAAATAAAAAGTAAGAGACAAAGAATTAATAATGAGCTAACTATTTTTTACTTGACAGATACGTAAAAAATCACGATATTTAAAGTTGTAAGTTTGGCTCCGTCAATTTCGTGTATGCGCTAACAATTGCCACAAAGCTTCATCTTCGCCGCGCCTTGGCAAAGGGAGTCAGAAATTGTCAAACATTAATTTATTTGGAGGAGGGCCATGAAAAAATCACAAAAAATTTTGGGGTTAGCTTTGTTGATTACGATAGCTGCCTGGTCGGGCCTGCAAGCGCTGTCTGTAGACACGCTGGCGGTAAGTGTCGTGAATACTGATCGGACGGTTGGCAGCATCAAATTTGTTCGCAACGATTCTACGACGCTCATTTTGCGCGTTCTTGACGAGCAAGGTGTCCCGATTGCCAAACTCACCCGCGATCAGGTAACAATTTCCAGAGAGAGCAAAAAAGCAAAAATTGACAAAGTAGAGCCGCTGCAGTCTGTGATTGGGGCAAATTTAAATATTGTACTCGTTTTGGATAATAGCTCTTCAATGAGCCCGCACATTAACGAGCTATTTGCGAGTGTGGAAAAATTGCTGCAAGCATTAGGCGGGAAAAGCCGCGTGGCCGTGGTTGTTTTTTCTGAGCAGAAAAGCGCCGGAGGCACTGTCAACTTTATGGAAAAACCGGTAAATTTGAGATTTTTGGATTTTACCGCTGATATGGATGCGGTTCGCAAATTCGTCAAACGGGCTTACAGTGGTGTTAATTTGTCCCGCCGCACCTATTTGCATGACGCGATTTTGTACGGGTTGCAAACGGCAAAGGAACTGCCCGAAACTGCGCCCACAGCAATGGTGATCTTCAGCGACGGAAAAGACCTGGGCAGTCGCTTCAGGGAGGCGCAAGTGATTGGTGGCGCTGCGGGCGTGAAATTTACAATTTACAGTATTGATTTCAGCAAGGCGAGGAACTTCAATCCTTTACTGAAAAGAATCGCTCAGGCTTCGCCGCAGGGCAAAGCATTTCAAGCCTCCAAAGCAGAGGAACTTCTGCCAATTTTTGAAAAACTTTCCAAAGAAATTATCACCGAGTTTAAGGTCACTTACCATTTTCCGATTCCCCCCAGCGGAGATATTCAATTTACCGCAGACCAACTTGTTGTGAAAACGAGAAAGGTGATCGACGAATTTCCCATGCTCAACTATGTTTTTTTCGACAGCAACGCGGTTAATTTTTCCGATAAATATATTTTATTTTCTTCGCCGGAAGAAGCGGCTCGTTTTAAAGAAGATGCCATTCAAAAGCCACTGCAAAAATATTATCATGTTTTAAATGTGATTGGTAGCCGACTGCAAAAAGACGAAAAAACCAGCGTGACCCTAATCGGCTGTAACATGAATCTGGGCGCGGAAAAATTGAACAAAAAACTGTCGCGAGGACGCGCGCAGGCTGTCGCTGATTATTTAAAAAATATCTGGAGCATCAGCGCGGATCGCATTAAGATTCTGACGAGAAATTTGCCGAAAAAACCCTCCAGCACAAAAACGCCCGAAGGATGCGCGGAAAATCGACGGGTGGAAATCGTCTCCAATCATCGCAATATTCTCATGCCCATTCGTTCGGAAATTCAAGAGATCAGTTTCTCTCCCGAAATTGGCTACTTTAATACAAAAGTGAGCGCGCCGGAAGGACTTGAGTTTTTTGAAGTCTCTGCTTACGCCGGGCAAAGTTTGCTGATGAATAAAAAATTTGTTGAGCCGAGAGCACAGGTGAGTTGGAATTGGCTCAACCAAAAAGGCGAAAAACTGTTCAATGTCCCGGAAGTCACTTACGGAATGAAAATAAAAGACAAAGACGGCAGAGTTTTCGAATCGACAACGAAAACGATTCCCGTGAAGCAGATCGAAGAAGCGACAACCTTAGTGGAAACGAAAGAAGACACAATTTATCAGAAATTCAGTCTGGTGTTGTTTCCTTTTAACTCTTCAAAATTGAGCAAGAATAATGCGGACCTGCTGAAAAAAATCGTGGACGTTTACAAAAATCATCCGGATTGCTGCGTCAAGGTTTTCGGCTATTGTGATGACATTGGTAACGAGGAATATAATTTGAAATTGTCCGTAAAACGCGCAAAAATGGCTTGTGATCTGCTGCGGAAAATGGGAATCTCGGGAAAGAAAATCGTACATCGTGGCTACGGAGAGATCAATCCGATTTTTAGCAATGCGTCACCGGAAGGGCGATTTCTCAATCGGACAGTGCAAATCTATGTGGGCTATCCGGCTGGAGCGGAATAATTTTTATTAAACCAAACAACTTGAAATACCATAGGCCCGATTTCGTTACAAGATCGGGCTTTTTGGTTTTTGTCGACAAATTTGTTAGCAGAATCAAAAATAGAACAAAGAATATGATACAAGCCAGTTTTTTTTGCGGCAAAATAGTCCCTTTAACGTATAACTTTTGTAGGTCAGCTTTCCTATTTAATTATCATTGAAAGGAGCTATTACATGCCCATCTTACCAGTTTTTATCTCATATTCCTTGATTGTGGGACTCATTGGATATTTTATAATAGGTTTCATCACAGCTACGGGACATCTTCGAAAAAAAATCCAATTTGTTAAGTTATTAGTCTTGTATTTTCTTTTCCTTACAATAATGAATCATTATTTGATATTGAATTTTTTTATGCCTGGAATCCAATTATTATCGACAGCACTAATTGTAACGCTGATTATCATATTTGACAATTTTTTCAAACCCGATCAAGATTTTGATGTTGTATCAGAAGTAAAGAAACTTCCACGAAAATATTTGAGACCTCATCCATTTCGAACGGTATTGGAAACCATATTCCGTTTATTTCCCCTTCCAGAACCTGTCGCCTTGTATAAAGTTGGTAACCCTGATGAGAAGTCCGCTGTAGTAGTTACTGGAAATTATGAACTTACTGTAAGGCGTGTTGCTAACGCCCTTCAGGGATTAGATTGTTGGCTTTTAATATGTGACAGTAGAGGTATTAACGTGTGGTGTTCATCACTCAGTGGACATTTTTCAGAAAAGAATATTATTCATGCAACTAAATTGACACATTTATCGGAATACGTTTCTCATAAAAGACTTGTTCTGCCACAGCTCTGTGCCGCTAATGTAGATATACAAGAGATTAAACAAAAAACGGGGTTTCTGGCAGTATTTGGTCCGGTGTATATTGAACATATAAAGGATTTCCTCAACAGGAGTAGCGATGAATCTACAATAAGAAGAGTCAAATTTGATCTTCAGCAAAGAGTTGAAATGGCTATAAGCAGTCCGATTATTCTTACCACAGTTCTCACTTTCATTTATCTTTTCATTGACATATCAAAACTTTTGTTCATTATACCGGTAGTATATTTTCTTGCAGTGGTTCAGGCGATTATTTATCCTCACAGACCCATTAAACAGATTCCACTATGGTCCTTTTTGTATTCCTTCGGGATAGCAGTAATGATTACAGGTCTTTTAATTCTTACCCGGCCCTTTAGTTTTGGCTGGTCAATCGGAATAGTTGTTACCATAGGTGTTGGAATGTTTTACCTGACAAATGAGTTTGAGGGCTGGTCGCCTCTGGTAAAATATAATCTTAAATCAATTTATAAGGGGGTCGATGCTCCAGAAATTACGGTAAATGAGGAATTTTGTATTGGTTGCAGATTGTGTTTCCAGGTCTGCCCAAAAGGTGTTTTCACAATCGAGAATGGCAAAGCAAAAGTCCTCGATAGAAAAGAATGTATTAAATGCTCAGCATGTTATAAACGATGTCCAACAGAAGCGATAGACCATTCTTCCGACAAACGGGAAAAAGAGAAATGTGCTTGTGCGTATTGTAGGATACAAGACAGCTTGAAACAATGAGGCATGATGGCAACGTCGCTTAGCAAGCGGGTAATTTGGATCACGTCGGTGCAGTTGTTCGTCCACGTTTCGCCTGATTTTTCCTCGCTGCGTATTTTTGGCTGAAAAATTTCAGATGTACCCCACCTCAGCGGTGGAGCACATCTTTTTTAAAGTCTACATTTTTTTCGCCAATTTTTTCTGGCGATATTTTTCCGAACGATTTTCCATGATAATGTAAATCACCGGCACGACAAACAATGTGAGAAATGTCGCCATAAACAAACCTCCGATCACAGATCTCGCCAGAGGCGCCCAGTTTTCGCCACTCTCGCCCAGACCTAAGGCCAGCGGCACCATCGCCAGGATTGTTGTTAGCGCTGTCATCAGAACAGGTCTCATTCTCGTTTCTCCGCCTTCTTGGACCGCTTCCATCAAACTTTTCCCTTTGACGCGGAGTTGATTCATGTAATCGACGAGCACAATTCCGTTGTTCACGACGATGCCGACTAACATGATGATTCCGATTAGCGCCATCACCGTGAGCGTTGTTCCGGTGAGCAGCAGAAAAAGCGCCACGCCGATGAGCGACATGGGAATTGTGAATAAAATGATGAACGGATCCAGCAGTGACTCAAACTGCGACGCCATGACCATGTAAGTAAGCAAGATGGCGACCAACATGGCAATCCCCAGATACATGAACGATTCCTGCTGCTCTTCCGCCATGCCGCTGATTTCCAGCCGGTAATCGTTGGGAATAACCACTTTTTTCATGGCTTTCTGCACATCGCGCGTCACGCTACGCAAATCTCTGCCCGAGACCATCATGGAAACTTTTACCACGCGCTCCTGATCTTCACGGGTAATTTCTGTCGGCGCCTTGCCGGTCGCCACGTGCGCCACGGATCGCAGCGGCACTCGCGCGCCTGTCGGCGATACGATCAAAATATTTTCCAGATCAGCTTTGGATTTGCGATATTTCTTGTCCAATTGAACGCGAATATCGTATTCTTCGCCGCCCTCGCGATAGGTTGAAGCGACCGTTCCCAGTACGTTGGAGCTCACTGTCTGTGAAACCTGTGCCGCTGAAATACCAAGATCTGCCAGACGATCCCTGTCCAGTTCGATTCGCAGTTCCGGCATCGCATCTTCGAGACTGATTTTGACTTGTTCCGTGCCGCGAACCTGTTTTACTAAATCTTGGATTTGTTCAGCTAATTTCTTTGATTTTGTCAAATCGTGCCCGAAAATCTCTACGACGATATCGCCTTCGCCGAACATTTGGCTGATGCCTTGTTCTTGATAGCGAATTTCCGCGCCGGGGATGTCCGCAAATTTCTTTTTTAGCGCCGCATCGATTTCTTTCTGGCTTCGACTGCGTTCGCGCTTGCGTACTAATTTGACATTTATCTCGCCTAAATTAGAGGCGCCGCCGCCAAACAGGGCAGTGATTCCCTCGCCCTGACCAAAACGAATATGAATATTTTCGGCTTCCGGAACTTCTTTTTTGATGACGCCAGCAATTTTCATCATTGTTTTCTGCATTTCATCCAGATTGGTGCCCGGCGCTGTTTTGACCTGGTAAACAATAAATCCCTGATCCGAATGCGGGAAAAAGTCGCCGCCGCGGGTGGCCAGGATCACGATGGATACGATGAAGAGCGCTGTAACCGAAATAAGCACGGTCTTCCTGTGATTGATTGACCATTTCAGCGCCCGGCTGTACTGGTTTCTTAACCCGACAAGAAAAGAATTAATCCCCTTTTTCGTGCGGGCAATGAAACCTTTAGACGATGGATTTCGCGATTCAAATTTTGACCGGAAGTCCAAAAATCGTGATGCTAATAGGGGCACCAGCGTCAACGCGACAAGTAATGAAGACAAAAGTGAAAAACAGATTGTAATAACCATGTCTTTGAATAGCTCGCCGGCAATGCCGGGGACAAAAAGAACCGGCACAAAAACAGCAAGAGTAGTTAAGGTTGAGGCAGTGATTGCCATGGAGACTTCCGAGCCTCCTTTGTCCGCAGCCTCTTCCATAGAATCGCCTAACTGTCGTCGCCGGAAAATATTTTCCAGCACGACAATGGAGTTGTCTACTAACATGCCCACTGCCAGCGCCAGTCCCGCCATGGAGATCATATTCAGAGTCAAGCCTGCCTGATCCATCACTGCGAAAGTCACCAACATGGAAACGGGGATGGAAATGGCAACAATGAGCGAACTGCGAAAATTTAATAAGAAAAATAATAGCACCAGAAAGGCGAGGCCGATAGCCTGCAGCGCGGTGCTTCCCAGATTTGACATGGAGCGCTGAATAAATGTCGCCTGATCCCAGAAATTGAGGATCTCCACGCCTTTGGGGATGGATTGCTGAATATTGTCCAATTGACTTTTTATTCTTTTAACGACCTGCACTGTGTTGGCGTCCGATTGCTTGCTCACCATGAGTAGCACGCTCGGATTTCCGTCAATGTATTCTCGTTGGCGCTGTTCTTTAAAACCGTCGACGACGCGCGCTACATCGCGAATGCGCACCGGTGTGCCCTGAATCGTGGCGATGTTCGTATTTCTGATTTCGTCTAAATTTTTGTATTCTCCAACAGTTTGAACAGTGAATTCCTGGTCACTATTTTCAATCCAACCGCTGGGAATTTGCATATTATTCATCCGCAGCGCATTGATCAGATAATCTATTGAGAAATGATGCGCCTGCAACTGATGGGGATCCGCTAAAATTTTTATTTCGCGAGACAGTCCGCCGGCGGTAAAAGCATTTGCCACGCCCGGGATGCGTTCCATTCGTGGTTCGATGTCCCGCTCTGAAATTCTTCGTAATTCCGCCATGCCGTACTGGCTCGATTGAACTGCCATGTACATGATCGGCTGCATCGAAGGATCAAAGGCAAATACAACCGGGTCTCTGACTTCATTCGGCAAATAATCGCGAATGAAATCAATGTTCTTTCTGGTGTTGATTTCCGCCTGATCCATGTCAGTACCCCAGTCAAATTCAAGCAAAACCAGAGAAAGTCCCTGCTTTGAAGTGGAACTGACTTTTTTTACATTTTCTACCGACGAGACTGTTTCTTCGATGGGTCGGGTGACTGAATTTTCGATATCGTAGGGGTTGACCCCGGTGTACTGGGTGATGATCGCGATTACCGGAAAAGTTAAATCCGGAAACAAGTCTATTTTCAAACGCGCCAGAGAAAAGAGGCCGAATCCGATCACGATCAAATATATCATAAAAAACGTGATGCCGCGTTTGATGGCTAATGTCGTGATTCTCATCTTATTTTTCTCCTTCATTCAAAACTCTTACTCTTGAACCATCTTTTAAACTCTGCTGGCCAACGACGACAATTTGTTCCCCTTCCTCAACGCCGGATTTTACAACGGAAATCGTGCCATTGGTGTAGCTGATTTCCACTTTTCGCAAATGCGCCACGCTGTCCTGCACGACAAATACGTGGGAATTTACGACAGCCACATCCTCGCCATTGACACGTTGCAATTCTGTTTTTTCGATGACGACAAATTTTGGAATTGCAATCACATTTTTCAGCGCCTGAATGCGAATTTGCACCTCGGCGAACATTCCCGGCTTCAATCTTTTATCCTTGTTGTCCACGAGAAGCTCAATTTTTCCCATGCGCGTCAGCGGATCGAGCACGGGACTGATTTTGATTATTTTTCCCTTAAAAGTCTCATCCGGATAACTGCGCACCTTGACGATGCCGAATTGTCCGACTTTCAATTGCCCGAAATCTTGCTCCGGCGCTTTGATGATCACCTTCACGCGATTCATCTGAACAACGGTCACGATGGGCAGCGGGCCTGTCGCCATATCGCCTTCTTCATAGTTGCGTGTGCCAATAATTCCGGAAAGAGGCGATGAAATTATGGCATCGTCCAATTGGCTCTCCGCCTGAACGAGCGCGGCTTCGGCCTGTTCGACCATTGCTTTGGTCGCCTCAAATTGGGTTTTTGTTGCGTCAAATTGCTGCTCGCTGATGGCATTTTCCGCTTTCAATCGTTTGCTGCGCTCGAATTCCGCCTTCACATTGGCAAATTGAGCGCGGGCGCTCGCCAAGCCAGCCTTTGCCTGCACAACGGCCTGCTCGATTTTTGTCGCCTCGATTCGCGCGATTACATCACCTTTTTTCACGTAATCGCCTTCGTCAACCTCAAATTTGACGATGCGATCCGGAATTTTGGAGTACACTTTCACTTCTTTTTCCGCTTTGATGTCTCCGGTGTAAGTCACTTCTCTGGACACATCTTTACGGATTACAGGCGTTGTTTCAACAGGAATAATCAGCGCATCTTCGTTCGTATTTCCTTTTTTGCCGCAGCCTGTCAGCAGCGCAATCGCTAACCCCGATATGAGAAAAATTGAAAATATTTTTTTTGCCATGAGTTTATCTCCTTATTTGTCTAAAATTCCTTTCAACAGTCCGATGACTTTTCTCAATTGATATCGTGAAATTTGATATTCGTACAGTGAATTCACGTAATTCATCTTTGCCTGCGTCAATGCAAGCTGTGAAGTCAATACATCTAACTGAGTGTTCATTCCCTCTTTGTACATCATATTTGCCAGACGCAAGGCTTCTTTTGCCAGATCGACTGTCTTCACCGCAGACTGGTATTTTTCTCTGGCATCTTTCAACTTATTGTATGCCACTTCCACTTCCGCGGCAATGCCGTCGCTGGCTTGCTTCTCTGTGTCCAGCATGATGTGATAATCCAGCCGTGATTCCTGATACTGCGCAGCGGACTGAAATCCGTGGAATAGCGGGATTTGTAAACTGATCGCCGAAGTAAATCCCTTGCTGGCATCTTTGTGTCTGAATTTGTAATTATTTCTCATGTCCATGAATGAATAATCGGTCTGAAAAAATACTTTCGGCAGAAAATTGCTTCGTGCAATGGCAACTGTTTTGCGCATGATGCGTTTCTGATCTTGCAGCGCTTGAAACATGGGGCGTTTTTCCAGAGCTAACTGCTGCAATTCTTCCAGCGACATATTGAGCAGTTCGTCCTCAACGTATTTGAACTCACCTTCGACGTCAATCACAGCATTTCTTTCTAAACCAAGAATTGTTCTGAGCATGGTCAATGCAGAGCGGTAATTGTTCTTCGCAGCAATCGCCGCCGGTCTCAGATTCGCCACATCCACTTCGGCGCGCATTTTGTCGAAACCGGACGCCGCGCCCGACTCATATTTTTTTCTGACATTTTCAAAATTCGCTTCCGCCTGATCCAGCGCTTCTTGCTGAACTTTGACCAGTTCTTTGGCGAGCAGGCAGCCGTAAAATGCGTTGGTCGTGTTGTAAATCAATTCCTGTTTCTTTCCCATTAAATTTTTCTCCGCCGCTGATTTCGCGGAATTAGCGATTTGTATTCCGGAAATTCCTGCGCCGCCTAAAAATAGCGGCTGCGTCAAAGTGGCGCCGTAGCGCAGCGTGTTTTTTAATCCGAAAGAGATCCGCACATAGTCCGGCATGTCTTCCAGCCCAGGAATGTACGGCCCCAGCGGCGCTAACATGGGTTTCAAAAAGTTAGGTATGGTTTGCTCCTGAATACTCCACGCGTGCTGAAAATTAATCGAGCCGTCTACTTTGGGCAAAACATTAGACCAGGCTTCAAAAATACCGGCTTTTGCTTTGGAAACTTCCTTTTCCGCCATTTGAATGCCCGGGTTTTTTTGCAAAGCCAGATCCACGCTTCGCTCCAGGGTGAGCGTCATTTTGTCCTGCGAAAGACCAGCCAAAGGAAAAAATAGCAGCAGAGAAAAAACGACTACGCGATTTTTTCTCATCGCAACATCCAGCAAATTTTTCAGATTTTTCCTCATTCGTTCAGTCCTTTAAATAAAAGTTCAACAATTTCTTCCGCTAATTTATTTGTTAAAATTTTTCGTTTCGATTTGATCTGTAGGCTAATGAAATGACCGGTAACAGCAACAAACATTTCTGCGGCTAAATCAGAATTTGCTCCGGCGCCGAATTCGCCGGACTCGATGCCCTCTTTAAAAATATTCATGAGTAATTTTTTGTGCGCACGAACGTGTTTTTTGAAATCTTCCACAAAAGGAATATTTTCCGATGTCAAAAAAATCATCAGAAAAAATTTGGAAAATTCGGAATGCTCATAACTCACGCGAAATTGACGCTGCATTATTTTTTTTAATTTCTCTTTGGCCGGAATGTTGGACGCCGCAATTTCCCTGGAGAAATTCACACCGTATTTCATTCCTGTTTCCAGCAGCTCTCTGAAAATTCCTTCTTTGCTGCCAAAGTAATAATAAATCGTCGGCTTCGAAACGTTCGATTGCTCGGAAATTTCCCGCATGGAAACGCCGTTGTATCCTTTTTCAGCAAAAAGGCGAGCAGCAGTTAAAAATATCTGAAGTTTGGTATTGTTTTCGCCGTCTAATTTTTCCAAGAAGTTTGGCATTTTAAACCCTTACTGACCGTTCGGTCGAAAATTTGTTTAAAAAATTATTCCAAATTACGTTTTGTTTTGTCAATAGTTTCAAAAAATAATGAATGTACCTACCGGTAGGTAGGTTTTAGTTTCATATTACGAGACGAATGTGCAAAAGTTCCATATAAATTTTGTAAAAATTTTGGAAATTCTGAGGGCAAGAAAAAATGGAGGAAACGTGCCAGCCATTTTGGGAATAGCTGGCACGGGAAAACTATCGAATTTACTTTCTTTTCAACTGTACTTTTTGCTCGTACTCGCTTATTTCTGTAATCATATCCGTCCCCACCGCGACGTCATTTTTCGCGCAGTAGTAATCCCAGACTTCGCCGAAGGGCATAGTTTTCAATTCCTCGAACAGCGCCAATCTTTTGAAAAAATCGCCTTTTTCTTCTGCGGATTTTAGCATCTCGTGCGGTTCGAGCAGCGCGAGCAGGAGCGCCTTCAATGTCGCGCGCGTTCCCAGAACCCAGGCGCCGACGCGGTTGAGCGTGGCGTCGAAGAAATCAAGCGCAACGTGCACGCGATCGAGGCTGTCCGCGCGAACAATTTCCTCGGCGACAGCTTTGACGTCGTCGTTGAGAATGACGGTGTGGTCGCTGTCCCAGCGCACGCCGCGGCTGACGTGGAGCAGCAGTTCGTCCACGAACAGTAGCGTTGAAGAAATTTTGTCGGCGATGGATTCCGTGGGATGAAAATGACCCAGGTCGTAACAAACAATCTTTTTATTTTGCACTGCGTAGGAAAGATAAAACTCGTGCGAACCCACGACGTACGATTCGCTGCCGATGCCGAAAAGTTTGCTTTCCAGCGCGTCTTTCATTGCAGAGGCCGGAAAACTTTTTTGAAAAATTTTGTCCAATGATTTTTTGAGCAGCTTACGATGCGTGAATCTGTCCGCGGGAATATCTTTCATGCCGTCGGGAATCCAGATATTGTTAATGCAAGGGCTCCCCAGTTCTTTTCCCATGAATGCGGCGATTTCTCGTGTTCTTTGGACGTGTTCAATCCAGAAATCGCGGATCGCTTTGTCCTTACTGCTCAGCGTAAAACCGTCGTTTGCTTTGGGATGTGAAAAACAGGAGGGATTGAAATCCAGTTTAATTCCCAGATTTTTCGCCCAGTCGATCCAGCCTTTGAAATGGTCGGGCGAAATTTGGTCTCGGTCAACGAATTTGCTGCCGAATTCGCCGTAGATAGCGTGCAAGTTGAAGCGGTGTTTCCCGGGAATCAATGAAAACGCCTTTTCGGCGTCCTGGCGCAATTGAACCACGGTGCGCGCTCTGCCCGGATAGTTACCGGTCACCTGAATTCCTCCGCCTGAAAGTTCGGCGTCAGGAGTTTCAAAACCAGCAACATCGTCGCCTTGCCAGCAATGCAACGAAATACTGATTTTTTCAAGTTGTTCGAGAACTTTGTCTGTATCGATATCTAACTGAGCGTATTTTTCTCTGGCTATCTCATAACTGCGTTCAATCTTTTTGTCCATAATTCGTCTCCTTGTTTTTCTGAATGCTCTATTTTACCATTTTTCGAAATGCACTTTTTGGGGATCAAAGCGATTTGCTGGCGGTTTTTTTTCGTCGGGATGGCCGATGGCTACAACGCCTAATGGGATTATGTGCTCGGGCAGATTGAGTAATTTTTTCAATTTTTCCACACGATGCTGCCGGGGAAAAATTCCCAGCCAGACAGCGCCCAATCCGAGCGAGTGCGCTGCTAACAAAATATTTTCCGTCGCCGCAGAAGCGTCCTGAATGCCGTAGCCGTCGGCAAGCTCGCTGTTTTTGTCCCAGCAAACCACAATTGCTGCCGCAGCCTGAAGCAGCATTTTAGAATGCGGATGAAATTCAGGAATTTTGTCCATCACCGCGTGGTCACGCAAAACAACGAAATGCCAGGGCTGGCAATTTCCCGCCGACGGCGCCGCCATTGCCGCGCGCAGGACTTGTTCGATGATGTCCTCGGAAATAGGCGTTTTCTTAAATTTTCTGATGCTGCGGCGGGTGAGAATCCCTTGTATTAATTCCATAAATTTGTCCTTCTTTAATAGCAAATCAGCAAAATTAGTTTCAAACTTTGTCCGTTTTGTTAGTTCTTGTTCGATGTAAAAAGGCTAAAATTTTCTCGCAAATTTCAAACAGAAAAACTGCAATAATCCTGTCACCTATTTCCCAAAAATTTTTTCATATTTTGTTTGTTTTGTTCGTTTTTGTTCGTTGCAAAAAAAAATCAATAATCGCACCACTTAAAATACTCATCCCACATCGCCATGTAATTTTCATAATTGCTGCCCACGGCGACGGAATGGCTAATTCCTAAAATGAATCTTCCGTCGGGTTTGGCGCATTTCATGGAACGGCGGACGTCGTTGCGGACATCTTCGGGCGTGCCGCTCTGAATATTTTCCAGATTCACGCCGCCCCAAAGCGTGATTTTGTCGCTGTATTTTTCTTTGAGCAGACAAATGTCCATTCCCGCCGATTCTTGAATCGATTGGTATGCGTCGTAGCCGATCTCGATGAACATGTCCATCAGCGGCATAACGTTTCCGCAGCAATGTTTGAGAATTTTGATGCCAAAATTGTCGTGCAAATTTTTCGCGCGCGCCTTATTGGCTTCCAGAAAAAAGTCGCGGAACATTTTCGGGCTGATGAGCGGGCCCGACTTGAAACCAAAGTCCGCGCCCCAGAGAATCCCCTCAGCGTCCGGATGAACGAAATATTTGTCTGCGGCATTTTGCTGTTTGACGAGATAAGCAGTTGCCGCTTTGACGATGTCGGGATTTTCCATGAGTTCCATTAAACCGCGTTCCATGCCGCCGAGCATGACAATGCCGATCTCGCCGCTGTCCGGGCTGCAGATGAATTTTTTGTTTTTAAATTTCGCGATGACGTTTTCGACAATTTTCCATGACCGCGGATCCGGTGTGGGAATTTCCGGCTCTCGTTCAAATTCTTCTACCGTGAACACTTTTTGTTCCATCACCGGATCTTTAATACAAGTAATATCCGCAGTGATGGGCGAGTATTTGTAAATTCTGCCGTACTTGTCTTTCCAGGTGTTGTCGTTGATTTTTTTCGGCGGCGGATCGTCTGTCTCCGGCGGAATGTACCACGTCGCCATGGGAAAAGTAATGATGTCCAGTTCCAATTTCTCATGCAGTTCGATGTGGTCGCGTTCGTAACTTTCCGCCACTTCGTCGTGTCTGCCTTCCCAGAAAGCGATCTGTGACTTGGCTTTGGCGCGCAGATAGGTTTCGTGACCTAAAATTTTTTCCACAGTGTCAAAGTCGACAGCGAATTCTGCGATAGGAACGCGGTCCGGAATCTCGCCATTCAAAGTTGTCAAAACGCGTTGTTTTGAAGTCATTTGATATTTCCTTACTAATAAGTGTAGTACACCTCCGAGGTGTGCTACACTTTGACGAA